>JBKBTU010000329.1:0-2333 GCA_046290715.1 Sphingomonas sp.
ACAACGGCAAGGAGGCGCTCAACCTCGCGCTGACGCAGATCGCGACCGGCGACTGGGCGACGGCGCGGGCCACGCTGGAGCGCAACGCCGCGAACATACCCGTCGCCGACCTGGGCCTCGCCACCGCGCTGGCGGGGAACCCGGCCGGCGCGATCGAAATGCTGAACGCCGCGGTGCGCGCACCGGGTGCCAACGCCAAGCTGCGCCAGAACCTCGCCCTGAGCTACGCGCTCGCCGGCCAATGGGGCATGGCGCGGGTCGCCGCCGCCGCCGACATGTCGCCCGCCGACGTCGATGCGCGGATGGAGCAGTGGGCCGCCTTCGCCCAGCCCAAGGGTGCGGCGGATCAGGTCGCCTCGCTGATCGGCGTGACCCCGGTCGCCGATGGCGGCCGGCCGGTCGCGTTGGCGCTCAATGCCACCGTGCCGGTAACCCCGGCCGCTGCGGAAGCGCCGGTGCAGGTCGCCGCGGCGCAGCCGGCCGAGACTTCGGCGCCTGCCCCCACGGCAGCGCCCGCTCCAGCGGTTGCGGCGCAATTCGCCAAGGTGACGTTCGGCCCCAGCAACCCGGTCGTGCAGCCCCTACCGACGATGCTGATCCGGGCGGAGGCCGCGCCGGCCAAGTTGGCGCTGGCGCGGACGGGTGGCAGCCATGTCGTGCAGGACGTGCCGGCGGCGACGCCGTTCGTCCGCAAGCCGGCGCTGCCGACGGGTGAATGGTACGTCCAGCTCGGCGCGTTCAGCAATGTCGCGGTCGCCAAATCGGGCTGGGAGCATGCCACGCGGCGCTTCGCGTCGCTGTCCGGTCATCGGCCGACGGGAACCACCGTCGCCGCCCGGCAGGGTTCGCTCTACCGCCTGTCCGTCGGCGGCTTCAGTCGCGACGAAGCCGATCGGATGTGCCGGCGTTACCGCGCGCAGGGCGGCGATTGCTTCGTGCGCCGCGAGGCCGGCGACCGCATGGCGCAGTGGCTGAGCACACCGGTGCGGCTCGCCTCGCGCGGGTAAGCGCCGGCTCAGACCTCGCGGCCGCCCTTCCACAGGCGGAGCACCTTGCCCTGCACCGGCAGGCCGTCGAACGGCGTGTTGCCGGCGGACGCGACGAACGCGCCGCCGTCGATCTGCCACGGCGCATCCGGGTCGAACAGCATCAGGTCGGCGGGCTTGCCCGGCTGAAGCGTGCCCGTGTCGAGCCCCAGCACCTGCGCCGGGTTGGTCGACAGCAGCGCGAGCAGCCGATCGAGCGGCAGCAGTCCGTCGCGCACCAGCAGCAGCGCGAGCGGCAGCAGCGTTTCGGCGCCCGCCATGCCTGCCGCCGAATCGACGAGCGGCAGCCGCTTCGCCTCCGGCCCGTGCGGGTCGTGCGCCGATGCGAGCACGTCGACCGTCCCGTCCGCCACGGCAGCGCGTGCCGCCAGCCGGTCGGCCTCGCTGCGCAGCGGCGGGGAGAGGTGGGCATAGGTGCGGAAATCGCTCATCGCGATCTCGGACAGGTGCAGGTGCGCGGGCGTGATCCCGCAGGTGATGCGCACCCCGCGGCGCTTGGCCGCACGGATCAGGTCGAAGGCGGCGGCAGTCGTCACCTGACGGATATGGAGCCTGGCGCCGGTCTCCTCGGCGAGCATCAGGTCGCGCGCCACCGCCAGCGCCTCGGCGACGGCGGGCGCGGAGGCGAGGCCGAGCCGGGTCGCGGTCTCGCCGTCGGTCGCCACCGCGCCGGTCGTGAGGCCGCCGTCCTCCGCATGCGTGACGACGGCAATGTCGAGGTCGCGCGCATAGCGTAGCACCCGCAGCATCACGCCGCTATCGGCGATCCAGCCGCGCCCGGTGCCGACCGCGCGCGCGCCGGCGGAGGCGCAGATCGCCATTTCCGCCATATCGTCGCCGGCGAGGCCGCGGGTGGCGGCGGCGATCGGGTGGATCCACAGGTCGGGCTTGCCGATCAGCGCGGCGCGCTGGACGATGCCGGGATCGTCGAGCACCGGATTGCCGTCCGGCATCAGCGCGACGCGGACGATGCCGCCGGCGCGGCAGGCGGCGCGATCGACCTTGAAGACGCCGAGATCGACGATGCCCGGCGCCAGCGTCTTGCCGCCGCAATCGACCGTCGCGGCATCGGCGGGCAGTTCGAAGGTGCCGGTCGCGGCGACGGCGCCGTCGCGGACCAGCAGGCCGCCCTGCGTCACGCCGCCGACCGGGCAGGCGAGGCGGGCGTTGAGGAAGGCGGTGATGCTCATGCCCAACCCTCCACACCGCGCGCGCGTCGCGTCAGCACGTCTAGGCACGCCATTCGCACCGCCACCCCCATCTCGACCTGTTCGGTGATCGCCGATT
>JBKBTU010000330.1:0-2323 GCA_046290715.1 Sphingomonas sp.
GGCGGCGAGCGGCGGCGGCGCACGCTCGCCGCGCTCGAGACCTGCCCGCGCGAGGTGGCGGTGGCGCATCACGATCCGGCGCGCGACTATCAGCTGGGCGTGCAGCGCGTGCGACGGCCGGGGCCCGGCGCGCGGGTCGATCGCGTCGAACTGCCGGCGGTGCTGGGCGCCGATGCGGCGAAGGGCGTCGCGGCAGCGCTGGTCCGGCGCGGCGAGGCGGAGCGCACGCGGCGGCGGATCGCACTGGGGATCGAGGGGCTCGCCATCGCGCCGGGCACGATCGTGACGATCGACGATGCCCCGCAGCGTTGGCGCGTCGCGAGCAACAGCGTCGAGGCGATGGTGGTGACGCTCGAGCTGGTGCCGCTGGCGGCCGCCCCGACGGCGCTGGCGGCGAGCAGCGGCAGCGCGGCGGCGGCGCCCGACGTGGCGATCGGCGGCACGCGGCTGGTCGCGGTGGAACTGCCGGGCCTCGACGACGCGCTGCTGGCGATGCCGCGGATCAGCGTCCTGGCGAACGGCACGGGCGCGGGGTGGCGCGAGGCGGCGCTGCTCTACAGCCTCGACGACGGCGCGAGCTGGACGACTGCGGGTAGTACCGCCGCCCCCGCCACCCTGGGCCGGCTGATCGAGCCGCCCGCGGCGACGTCGCCCTGGCTCGTCGATCGCCGCAGCCGGATGATCGTCGCGCTCGACCGGCCGGACATGGTGCTCGGCGATGCGGACGCGGCAAGCCTGGCGCGCGGGGCCAATCTGGCGCTGGCGGGCGCGGAGCTCATCCAGTTCGCGCGCGCCGAGCCGTTGGGCGGCGGCCGCTGGGCGATCTCCGACCTGCGCCGCGGCGTGCGCGGGACGGAGGCCGCGATCGGCGGCCAGGCGGCGGGCGACCGCTTCGTGCTGGTCGAGCGCGAGGCGATCGCGGCGATCGACCTGCCGGTCACTTCGATCGGCCGGCGGCTGCGGGTGCTGGCGAGCGGGGTGGGGGATGGCGACGCACCGGTCGAGGCGGCGCTGAACGTCACCGGCATCTCGGTCGCGCCGCCCGCGCCGGTGCGCCTCACGGCACGGGAAGACGGCGCCGGCGGTCTGTTCCTCGATTGGACGCGGCGGAGCCGGGCGGGCTGGTCGTGGATCGACGGGATCGACGCGCCGCTCGCCGAAGAGACGGAGGCCTATCGCGTGACGCTCGAGCTCGGCGGGGGGATCGAGCGGTCGATCGACACCTTGGTGCCGAGGCTGCACCTCGCCGCCGGCGACCGGCCGGCAGGTCGGGCGAGGGTTGCGGTCGAGCAGCGCGGGACGCTGGCGCTCTCCCCGCCGCTACGGATGATCCTCGATGGAGCACGACGATGACCGATGGAACCACCCCCCGATTCGCGCTGCCGCTGCTGAGTGCGGGCCAGGCGGGCAAGGAACTGACGCACAACGAGGCGCTGTCGCGGCTCGATCTGCTGGTGCAGCCGGCCGTCGAGGCGGTCGGGCTCGACCAGCCGCCCGCCGCGCCCGTCGCCGGACAATGCTGGGTGGTCGGCAGCGGCGGCAGCGGCGCCTGGGCGGGCCATGCTGGGGATATCGCCGGCTGGACGGACGGCGGGTGGCGCTTCGCGACGCCGGTGGAGGGGCTGCGGGGATGGTGCATTTCCAGCGCCAAGCCAATCACTTACCTGAAGGGCCTGTGGCAGGAAGGTGACGTCCGTTGCACCCGGCTGGTGGTCGACGGACAGCCGGTCGTGGGAGCGCGCGGCGCGGCGGTTCCCGAACCGACCGGCGGCACGACGGTAGACGAGGGAGCGCGGGCCGCCATCGACGCCATCCTCGCCCGATTGCGACAGCACGGGCTGATCGCGGGATGAAGGCAGGTGTGGCATCCTTGCAACAGCGCCGATCTTTTGCGCGCTTGCGTGGAAACCATCCCTCCGATAGTGAGTTTGCGCTGTCCGTAGTGACACTCAAGAAAGGGGACTTCTATGCGGAAGCTTGCCGTCGTTCTGGCACTGGCCTCCACCGCACTCGCCACTCCCGCCCTCGCCCGCGACAAGTCGTGGTACGTCGGCGTCGAAGGCGGTGCGATGATCGTCGAAGACATCAAGTATGACATTGGCGCGACGTCGAACGCCGCCACGGTCGATCACGACTATGGCTATGACGTCGATGGCGTCATCGGCTACGATTTCGGCGGGTTCCGCGTCGAGACCGAGGTCGGTTATCGCAGCGCGACTGTCGATGGCTACACCTCGACGCTGACCACGCCGCGCTACACCAGCACCGGTGCCCTCGTGAACGCTCCTGCCGGTAGCTACGACTATGCCGGCGGCCGCACCTC
>JBKBTU010000331.1:0-2308 GCA_046290715.1 Sphingomonas sp.
GATGGCTTCGGTCGAGACGTGGTTGCCGAAGCCAGGGATGTAGGGGTGGTGGTCGGTCATGTTCTGGCGTCCTCTCCTGGTTCCACCCCGCCGTCGTCGTACCGCGTCGCCCCCACTTCGTCATTCCCGCGCAGGCGGGAATCCGGACTGGCAGGCGGTGCGGCTTTATCGTCGAGGTTTGGAGGTTATGGATTCCCGCCTGCGCGGGAATGACGAAGAAGAAGGGCGGTGACGAAGGAGGGGAGGAGGATTGAAGGTGTGCGCGCGCCTTGCTATCCGCCACCCCATGATTCCGCCGCCCGAAACCGTTCGCGTATCGCAACGCCGCGTCGCCTGCGACGGCGCCACCGACATTCCCGGCGGTGCCGCGCTCGGCCACCCGCGCGTCTTCCTGCAGATCGACGAGGAAGGCTATGTCGACTGCGGCTATTGCGACCGGCGCTTCGTGCTGATCGGCGGCCCGGCGGATGGCGCCGACCAGTCGCAATTGCGCGACCACCCGGATGGCGCGAGCGTTTAAAGCGCCTATATCGGTGGCATGACACTTGCCGCCGATCCCCGCTCGTTCCTCTACCGCGACGCGCTGTCGCCCGACGCCGCGCTGCGCCTGACCGCCGAGACCCTGGGGCGCGCCGACGACGGCGAACTCTATCTGCAATATCGCAAGGCGGAAGCGTTCGGCTTCGACGACGGACGGCTGAAGACCGCGAGCTACGATACCAACGCGGGCTTCGGGCTGCGCGCGGTATCGGGCGAGATGACCGCCTTCGCGCATGCCAACGAACTGTCGGAGGCGGCGATCCGGCGCGCCGGCGAGACGATGGCGCTGATCGATCCCGCGACGGGCGCGAAGGCGCCGCCGCCGCAGGGCAACAACCGCCATCTCTACACCGATGCCGACCCGCTCGACCTGGTGCCGTTCGCCGACAAGGTGAACCTGTGCCAGACGATCGACGCCGCCGCGCGGGCACGCGACCCGCGCGTCGCGCAGGTGTCGGTGGGACTGTCGGGCACATGGAGCGTCGTCGAGATCGTCCGTCCCGACGGCTTCGTGGCCACCGACGTGCGGCCGCTCGTCCGGCTCAACGTCCAGATCGTCGTCGAACAGAACGGCCGTCGCGAGACGGGGTCGTTCGGGATCGGCGGCCGCTATCTCTACGATCGGCTGTTCGACCCTGCCGTGTGGAACCGCGGCATCGACGAGGCGCTCGCGCAGGCGCTGGTCAACCTCGAATCGGTCGCCGCGCCGGCGGGCGAGATGACCGTGCTGCTCGGACCGGGCTGGCCGGGGGTGATCCTGCACGAGGCGATCGGCCACGGGCTGGAGGGCGATTTCAACCGCAAGGGGACGAGCGCCTTCTCCGGCCGGATCGGCGAACGCGTCGCCGCGCCGGGCGTCACGGTGGTCGACGACGGGTCGATCCCGGATCGCCGCGGCTCGCTGTCGATCGACGACGAGGGCACGCCGACCGGCGAGACGGTGCTGATCGAGGACGGCATCCTCAAGGGCTATATGCAGGACCGGCTCAACGCGCGGCTGATGGGCGTGTCCGCCACCGGCAACGGCCGCCGCGAAAGCTTCGCGCACGCGCCGATGCCGCGGATGACCAACACCTTCATGAAGGGGGGCAAGGACGATCCCGCCGAGCTGCTCTCCCGCGTCAAGCGCGGCATCTTTGCCAAGAGCTTCGGGGGCGGGCAGGTCGACATCGTTTCGGGCAAGTTCGTCTTCAGCTGCACCGAGGCCTACAGGATCGAGGACGGGCGCATCGGTGCGCCGATCAAGGGCGCGACGCTGATCGGCGACGGTCCCACCGTGCTGACCAAGGTGACCGGCATCGGCAACGACTTCGCGCTCGACGAGGGTATCGGCGTCTGCGGCAAGGGCGGGCAGAGCGTGCCTGCGGGCGTGGGGCAGCCGACGCTGCTGGTCGACGGACTGACGGTGGGCGGGACTGCGGCGTAAGCCGTCAAAATCCGTTGATGAGGAAGTCGAGGGCGGACTTGATCGTCCATTCCTGATCGTCGAGCGACCCGATCCGCGCGCGGAGCAGCGTGGCATCCAGCGTGACGGCGAAATGCGTGGCGAGCAGCCATGGTTCGCCGTTGAGCACTACCTGAGGATTCAGCCGACCGACCACGCCCGCATCGTCGGTCGGATCGACCAGAGGGATGACCAGTCGCGTACGGTGGACATTCGCCAGCGGGAACTGGACATCGACGACATGCCCGCCGTCGGGCAGGATGTACACGTCGAACTGGGCCATCACCAGGCGCGGTATTTGTCGAGCGGGTGGCCGTTCTTTTC
>JBKBTU010000332.1:0-2287 GCA_046290715.1 Sphingomonas sp.
GCTCTCCCTCTCCGTCCGGCCGATTCTCCGACGAGCTGACCGCGCGGCCGAGCGCCTCCAGCGCTTGGCTGACGTGGATGGCGCTGAGGTGCGCGCCAGCCCGATCGAGCAGTGCCAACGCCTCATGCAGCAGTTGCTCGATGCGGTCGCGCGTCTCGCAGTTCAACCAGGCCTCCGTCCCACCACGTTACGAACGCATTCCTATGGCCAATTTGGATGCGATCGGCCGCATCTTTGTCCGTTTCGGATGCATATGGTGCGACCCTGGAATACGCAAGGGCTGTCGGAAACGGGTTTCCTGTTTGGATGAGGGTTAGCCGGCGCGAACGATAGGGTGCGCGACCCGAAGATCATCGGCGATCCGCTCGATCGCGTCGTTTTCGCTTGCCGATCCCGTCGGCGTTATCGACCAATTGCAATGCGGATGGGTTGCGGCGTCGTACAGGCGGACCTCGCCGAGCACGAGTCGCCAGCGCCGCCGGTTGCCGCCCGCCTGCCGGATCAGCGTGGACAGGAACAGATCGTGAAGCGCAGCGCTGGTCATGGGCAGTGCCCTATACGCCAGCGGTCGTTGGTGAAAGGTCAGGCAAAGCCGTGGCCGCGTGCCCAAGCCAGAAACAGAGACGGCCAAACCTCCACGGGTTTGCCGACTGCACGGCGCAGGCCGAAGCCATGTCCGCCCACGGCGAACAAATGCGTCTCCACCGCCACGCCCGCTGCCTTTAGCGCCGCGCGGAACGCCAGCGTGTTTCCGACGTCGACGGCGGGGTCGTCTTCGGCGTGCACCAGGAAGCAGGGTGGCATTTCGACGGTGACGTTGAAGGCCGGTGTGTGCGCCGCCTCCACCTTCGGAGACGGATCGGCACCGAGCAGCAGCGTCCGCGAGCCGGCATGGGCGAGCGGCGGCGCCATCGCCTGCACGGCATACATCAGCGCCGCGAGGTCGGGCCGGGCGCTCAATCGGTCGGCCGCATCGATCGGTGCATAGGTTCGCGCAGCGAACCGCGTCGCCAGATCTGCGCATACGTGGCCGCCGGCGGAGAAACCCATGGCGGCGATCCGCTCCGGCTGGATGCCATAGACGCGGGCGCGGTGACGGATCAGCCGCATCGCCCGTTGCGCGTCGGAGAGCGCGACGTCCGCCCTCGCCGCCCAGCCGTCGCCCGGTAAACGGTAGAAGAGTACGAAGACCGTCCAGCCGCGCGCTGCCAGCCAGCGGCCGATCTCAAAACCCTCCTTGTCGATGACGACCCTGGCATAACCGCCGCCAGGCGCGACGAGCAGCGCCGATCCGTTCGGCACTGCCGGTCGAAACACCGCAAGCCTGGGTCGCACGATCCCGCGCACCGCGCGGTCGGGCAGTGCGGGATCTGTACTGCGCTCCTCGATGACCTCGACCGGCGGCACGTGCGGCATGCCTGGCGGCCGGCCCGGCCAGAGGTCGATCGTCTCGGCAGGATCCGCCGGTGCCGATACCGGCCGCTGCCCGACACGCACCGGCCGGGCGCGCGCCGCCATGCTCCATCCCGCGGCGAGGGTGCCGAACAGCGCGTGGCGGCGATCGATCACCGATCCGCTCACATCTTGAAGCGCGCGCCTGCCAGGAAGGTGCGGCCGAAGTGATTGTATTCGTAGTTCCGGTTGGCATCGAGATCGGTGTAGCGATCACGATATTCATCGGTCAGGTTGGTGCCTTCGAGCGAGAGTTCGACGTTCGGCGTCAGCTTGTAGCGGACGGAGGCATCGACGTTGATCGTCGAATTGTAGCCTTCGAAGATGTTGCCGGTGCCGCTGTTGGCATCGATATACGGCCCGCGATAGCTGATCGACCCGCGCGCCGAGAACTTGGCATCTTCGTAGTAGAGCGTGCCGTTATACTGCCGCTTCGAAAGACCGAACAAGGTCGCGTTGCGCGTCGAGTTGATGAGTGGCCCGAACGAGCAGGCCGCCGCCGGCGTGGCCCCCGGCACGCAGGCGGACACCGCCGGACCCTGTACCAGATAGTTCGCGCTGGAATCGACGAAGGTCGCGTTGGCGAGCACGCCGAAGTTCTTGAGGAAGCCCGGCAGGAACTTGAACGTCGCCTGCAGCGCGATCTCCGCCCCCTTCAGCGAGGCGCCCGTGCCGTTCACCGTGGTGGTGATCGTCCAGATCGGCTGTGCCTGCTGCGCCGGGTTGAGTGCAGCGGGCGAAGACGCCGCGAGCACCGAGGCCGGCAGGCCGGTCGAGGTGAAGGTCGCGTTGGTGATCGACTGCGACACCGGGAAGCTTTCGACGTTCTTCTTGA
>JBKBTU010000333.1:0-2278 GCA_046290715.1 Sphingomonas sp.
ATCGCAAAAGGCCTCGACGAGCTGGCTCCAGCGCCAGCTGCGCATCGGCTACAATTCGGCCGCGCGCCTGATCGAGAAGATGGAAAAGGACGGCATCGTCAGCCGCCCCGACCACGTCGGCCGCCGCGAAGTGCTCCGCGATACCGAGGGGCATGCGATCTGAGGGGCTGACGACGCCGTCAACGCACCGATGACCTCGGGACGACGTGGATCAGCGTCGCTATCTTGGAGAGTGACGACATCACGAGGAACCGTTCGTGCTGAGCCTGTCGAAGCACAGGTGAGACTCAGGCCCTTCGACAGGCTCAGGGCGAACGGTGAGTGTGGACCAACTTGGCGTAGCACGCGCTAAGTGATCGCACGCTTCACGCTGTCCTATTCGGAAAAGCCGTGAACCGCCGCTGCGGCGGCGGCCGTCCATCGCTCGTCGACGTCCGACGCGACTGCCGACGACACCTGCATCCGTGCGACTTATGTGACGTTCCACCGGCACGTCCTCCCGAAAGCGCTTGATCCAGGCTGGCGACCTGCCACGCTATCGCTTTGATATAACACATCGGGGGAACGCCAGTGCAACGCATCACCGCAGCCGTCGCGCTCACCATCGCCGGCACGGCGATGGCGCAGGACAGCACGCCCACCGTCGCCCCGCCCGCCGCGATCGTCGCCGACGGTCTGCCGCCGGTACCGCAGGCGCTCGCCGCCGCGACGCGGCCGTATCTCGAATCGCGCGCCGCGGCGTTCGACGGCTGGAACCCGGTCACGCGCGGCGTGCTCGTCTCCACCCGCTTCGGCAACACCGCGCAGCTGCACGAGGTGGCGGCGCCGATGGGCATGCGGCGGCAGCTGTCTTTCGAGGCGGATGCGATCGCCGGCGCCAGCTATGCGCCGCGCCGCGGCGACGTGCTGGTCGTGCAGAAGGACGTCGGCGGCAGCGAATTCTGGCAGCTCTACACACTGAAGGACGGCCGCCTCACGCTGCTCACCGACGGCAAGAGCCGCAACGCGATCAATGCCTGGAGCCATGACGGCCACTGGCTCGGCTATTCCTCGACCCGCCGCAACGGCACCGACAACGACCTCTACGTCATCGATCCGCGCGATCCCAAGAGCGACCGGCTGGTCGCGAAGGTGCAGGGCGGCGGCTGGGCGATCAGCGACTTCGCGCCCGATGCGAAGACCGCGGTCGTCAGCCAGTATCTCTCGGTCAACAAGACCAACCTGTACCTGATGTCCGTCGCCACCGGACGGATGACGCCGATCGGCGATCCCGCCGCGCCGATCGCCTATGGCGAGGCCAAATTCGCACCCGACGGCACGCTCTGGGTCACCTCCGACGAAGGGTCGGACTTCCAGCGCCTCGGCACGATCGATCCGAGGACCGGCCGTTTCACCGCGGTCGCGCCCGAGCCGAAATGGGACGTCGACGGCTTCGACATCGCCGACGACGGTCGCACCATCGCCTATGTCGTCAACCAGGCGGGGATCGACCGGCTGAAGCTGCTCGACGTCGCCAGCCGTCAGGTGCGCACCGTGCCGCTGCCGGCGGGCGGCATCGGCGGCGTGCGGTTCGCGCCCTGGGGCGCGCTCGGCTTCACGCTGACATCGGCGAAGGCGCCGACCGACACCTATTCGCTCGACCCCGCGACGCTGAAGGTGACGCGCTGGACCGCGAGCGAGACCGGCGGCCTCGATCCGCAGCGCAACGTCGAGCCCGAATTCGTCGAGGTGAAGAGCTTCGACGGCGAGCCAGTCTCGGGCTTCCTCTACCGCCCCGATCCCAGGCGCTGGCCGGGCAAGCGGCCGCTGCTGTTCAACATCCATGGCGGGCCGGAGGGGCAGTCGACGCCCGGCTTCCTAGGCCGCACCAACTATCTCATCAACGAACTGGGCATCGCGCTCTTCTATCCCAACGTCCGCGGCTCGACCGGCTTCGGCAAGCGATTCGTCGCGCTCGACAACGGACCCTTCAAGCGCGAGGATTCGGTGAAGGACATCGGCGCCTTCCTCGACCGGCTCGAAAAGGACCCGCGCATCGACCCCAAGCGGATCGCGGAGACGGGCGGCAGCTACGGTGGCTACATGTGCTATGCCGTCGCGATCCGCTACGGCGACCGGTTCAAGGCGGCGAATTGCATCGTCGCCATCTCCAACTTCGTCACCTTCCTCGAAAACACGCAGAGCTACCGCCGCGACCTGCGCCGCGTCGAATATGGCGACGAGCGCATACCCGAACAGCGCGCCAAGCTCGCCGCGATCAGCCCGCTCACCCGCGCCA
>JBKBTU010000334.1:0-2276 GCA_046290715.1 Sphingomonas sp.
CTGGCGCCCGGGGCGTAGACCCGGCAGGCGGCGGCGAGCGCCTGCTGGTTGCGCGTGAGATCGGCGCGGCCGGCGGCCTCCAGCGTCGCGAGCGACGCATCGACGCCTTCGGTCGCGCGGACCATCCGCTGGAAGCGATCGGCCCCCAGCGCGAAATCCGTCGTAGCGGTGGCGCGCTGCGCGGCGAGCCAGGTGCCGAGCCCCCTGACCGCCTCGGCTGCGGCGGCGGCGTTGGTGGCGAGTTGCCGCTGCAAGGCGGGGTCCGCCACATCGGCGAACGCGGTCTTGGCATCGCCGACATAGTAATCGGCAAAGCCGTTGAAGCCCGCGACGCCGTAATCGACGAACGAGCGCGGCATCGGCGTGCGCAAATTGGCGCGGATCTGCGCCGCCGCCGCCGGCACGCGGCCGAGGAAGGCGATCAGCGCCTTCATCCGCGTCGGCGCATCCGCATAGGGCCGGGCGATATAGACGTTGGGGTCGAGCCCGCCGCCGACGTAATAGGCCGGATTGCGATGCGGCTGGTCGGCGTCCTCCAGCCAGAACAGCTTACCCTCGGCGATACGGATCAGATAGTCGCGCTCGAACCGCTCGTCCGGCGTGAGCGCGGCGTCGCGAAAGCCGCGCGCGCGGTCGATCGTCCGGTGCAGAAACGCCGCCTGCCGCTTCAGCCCGGCATCGCTCCAGTCGGGCAGCCGCCCGTCGAAATCGTGCCGCCCTTCATAGACCGCGAAGGCGGGATCGAGCTTGAACCAGTCCTCGATGAACGCGTCGCGGAACGTCCCCCAGCGCCCCGCCGGCGCCGGGGCGGTTGCGGCGGGACCGGCTTGCGAGACCGGCTGACCGGACAGGGAGGTGGCCGTCGCCAGCGCCAACAGCGATGCCGCCAGGATAATGCGCAATTCGGATGCTCCTCGATTCGGGGTTCGTCGGGATGCTGACAGCCGGAAGCGTACAATGCCAGCACCGCGCGGAACGGCGGCGGAGCCTGCGCGCTTAACCTGCTTGAATCATCGAGAGGAACGTCTCCATGCCCTACGTCAAGACGCGCGACGGCACCGACATCTACGTCAAGGACTGGGGTCAGGGCCGACCAGTGATCCTGATGCACGGCTGGCCACTGTCGGCGGACAGCTGGGATCCGCAGATGATGGCGTTGGCCGACGCGGGCTTTCGCGCGATCGCCTACGACCGTCGCGGCTTCGGGCGGTCGGGCCAGCCCTGGGGCGGCTATGACTACGACACGCTGGCGGACGACCTCGCCGACGTCATGGCGGCGACCGGCGCCGACAGCGAAGCGACGCTGGTCGGCTTCTCGATGGGCGGCGGCGAGGTCGCGCGCTACATGAGCCGGCACGGCGGCAAGGGCGTGATCGCCGCGGCGCTCGTCGCCTCGGTCGTCCCGTACATGCTCAAGACCGAGGACAATCCTCACGGTACGCCGGAGGACAAGCTCGCGGAGATCGGCGAGAACATCCAGAAGGACCGCGCGCACTTCTTCCGCGACGCCTTCTTCAAGCAGTTCTTCGGCGTCGGCGTGATCAGCCATCCGGTGAGCGACGACGTGCTCGACTGGGCGACCGCCACCGCGATGCAGGCCGGTTTGAAGCCGACGCTCGCCTGCGCGGAGGCGTTCGGCCACACCGACTTCCGGCCCGACCTCGCCGCCTTCAACGTGCCGACGCTCATCATCCACGGCACGTCCGACCAGACGGTGCCGATCGACGCCGCCGGCCGCGCGGCGGCCGAGGGGATCGCGAACAGCCAGCTCGTCGAATATGACGGCGCGCCGCACGGCCTGTTCGCGACGCATGGCGACCGGCTGACCAACGATCTGCTGACGTTCCTGGGACGGTAAGGGATCGGGGCGGTCGATCGGATATGGCCGCATCATCGCCCGCACCGATTGTGCTCCCGCGAAGGCGGGAGCCCAGTCCTGGGTCCCCGCCTTCGCGGGGACACATTGGTCGTCGATCAGATATGACCGCATCGTCGTCCGCGCGGGTTGTGCTCCTGCGCAGGCGAGACCTCTGCGAAACGCCCGCATGTGCTTCTGCGAAGGCAGGAGCCCAGGGCCACGCATACCGCAAGTCGTTGTTCTGCTTGACCCTGGGTTCCGGCCTGCGCCGGAACACGGCCACCCGATACGTGGTGGACGAGACTTTCGCAGAGGTCTCGCGAAGGCGGGAGCCCGGTCCTGGGTCCCCGCCTTCGCGGAGACGCATCGATCGGCGATCGGATATGGCCGCATCGTCGCACGCGCGGGCTGTGCTCCT
>JBKBTU010000335.1:0-2274 GCA_046290715.1 Sphingomonas sp.
GGCCAAGCCTCGATCGTCGTACGGGCCGGCGATTTCGTGCTGCTGCCGGCCTGTGGCGATGGAGCCATAGACGGCATCGAGAGCATGGACCCACCGCCGTACGGCGCCGTCATGACCCCGAACGAGATCGGCGAGGGCCGATTCCGCATCGGGCGGGCGGATCAGCCCGTCAATCTGCGCATGCAGGTCGGCATTTGCAGTTTCGCTTCGCCGGACGCCGCTCTGCTCGTGTCGTTGCTACCGACGATGGTGGTGGCACGTGGCGAGCCGCGGCTGACCACGTTGATGGAACTCGTCGGTGACGAGACCCGTAAGGCGAGGCCCGGGCGCGAACTGGTCTTGGAGCGCCTGCTCGAGGTCCTCCTGATCGAGGCGTTGCGCTGCGGCTCCGGCCCCGCCGCCATGCCCAGCCTCGCGCGGGGCCTGTCCGACGATCGGCTGGTTGCCGCCTTGCGAGCCATGCACGCGCGCCCCGCGCATCCGTGGACGGTCACGGACCTGGCGGCCGAGGCGGCCATGTCGCGCTCCGCCTTCTTCGCACGCTTCACCGGCACCGTCGGCATCCCGCCGATCGAGTATCTGCTCACCTGGCGAATGGCGTTGGCGAAGCGTCTGTTGCGAACGCGGGGTCTCGCGATCGGTCACGTCGCCGCCGAGGTCGGCTACGGATCTGCCAGCACGTTCAGCACCGCCTTCACCCGGCACGTCGGCATGCCGCCCATGCGCTATGCGCGTGCGCCGGAGACCGCCTGACCACGCGAGAAGCGTGTCGGCGTAGAGCAGCGCTCCTGGCCCCTTGGGTGCGAGTTAGTCCGCTAGATCAGTCGATGAGGCGAGCGCCGCGCTCGAAGGTGAGATAGCGCCAGATCCATCGCAACATGACGACCGCACGTTGCTCGACTCCGATCAGTAGGTAGACGTGGACGATCGACCAGAGCAGCCAAGCGCTCCATCCTCGTAACTCCAACCGGCCATAGCTGTAGACGGCAGCGTGGCGTCCGATCACGGCGGTGTCGCCTCTCGTCCGATAGCGAAACGGCGGCGGTGTTCCCGCATTCCGTAAAGCCTTGCCAAGGTGCCGGCCCTGCTGTTCCGCTACCTGGGCAAGCGCCGGAAGCGGTCCCCCGTCCTGTTCCAGCAAGGCGACGTCGCCAAGCGCAAATATGCCTGTGTGGCCCACCACCTCCAGGTTCGCGCTCACGGCCAATCGGCCGCCACGGTCGTCGGTGCCGCCCAGCCATTCGGCTCCGGCAGCCGCGCGGATCCCCGCGCCCCAGATGACCGTGCGCGTCGGGATCCACTTGCCCGCGACCGTCACACCCCTGTCGTCGATCGCCTCGACTGCTCCCCCGAGCCGCACCTCGACGCCGATCCGTTCCAGTGCGCGAACGGCATAGTCGCCGAGATCCTGCGGAAAGGCGGCGAGGATGCGCGGACCCGCCTCGATCAGAATGACGCGGGCTTGCACAGGGTCGATGCGTCGGAAGTTGCCGCGAAGCGTCCGGCGCGCCAGTTCGGCGATCGTTCCCGCCATTTCGACACCGGTAGGACCGCCGCCAACGACGACGAATGTCAGCAGGGCCGCGCGGTCGGCCGGATCGCTGCTGCGTTCCGCGTCTTCGAAGGCCGTCAGCAGGCGTGCCCGGATCTTGCGTGCGTCCGCGATCGATTTGGGCGCAGGCGCGACGCTCGCCCATTCCGGATGCGCGAAATAGTTGTACTGCGACCCGGTGGCGAGCACGAGCTGATCGAACGGAACAGGATCGCCTTCGGTCAGCGTGACCAACCGCCGATCCTCATCGACCCCGACCACCTCTGCCAGCATGACGACGACGTTATGAGCGCGCGAAAGCACGCGCCGGATTGGCTCCGCGATATCCGCCGGCGAGAGAGCGGCGGTGGACACCTGGTAGAGCAAGGGTTGGAACAAATGGTAGTTGCGACGATCGATCAGCGTGACGTCGACGTCTGCTCCGGCGAGCGCTCGCGCGCAGGCCAAGCCGCCGAAACCGCCGCCTATGATTACGATCCGACGTCGTTCAGCCCCGCCGCGCCCGTTCGAAGCCGTTGCGCCGCGTTTCCGCGCGATCGAATCGTCCTGCCAGTACGCCTTGGCCGAAGGACCATCGTCTCTCACCATCGTCACCCCGGCGACGGAGGATCGGAAGCCTCGTCCGACCGCCCTTGTTCGGCGCGGTCTTGCGTCCGAACGGGTCCTGGTGCGCCGCTCGCCTCCACGAAGGCAGTCCCGGAGCTTTCCTGCACAGCGATACT
>JBKBTU010000336.1:0-2233 GCA_046290715.1 Sphingomonas sp.
GGGGGGGGGGGCGGGGGGGGGCGCCCCCGGGGGGCGCGCGGCTCCGCGGGCGGGGGGGGGGGGGGGGCCCCCCGACCGCGGGGGAGCCTTAGAGCAGCCCCAGCGCCTGCAATTCGCCGCGCAGCTTGGGTTCGCCCTCGAAGTGCAGCGCAATGAGGCCGACATCCTTCGCGCCAGCAACGTTCGCGGCATTGTCGTCGATGAACACGGTCCGCGCCGCCTCCAGCCCGAAGCGGTCGAGCGCGAGGCGGTAGATCGCCGGATCGGGCTTCACCAGCTTCTCGACGCCCGACACGACGACATCGCGGAAGCGGTCGAACATCGCCGCCTCGCGCGCGCGGAACGGCGGCCAGAATTCGTGGCTGAAATTGGTGATCGCGTAGAGCGGCACCTCCGCCGCCTCCAGTTCGTCGACGAGCGCGTGCATCCCCGGGATCGGATCGCCGATGCTCTCGAGGAAGCGCGGCCCCCAGGCGGCGATCAGCGCCGCATGCTCGGGGTACAGCGCGACGAGCTCCGCCGAGGTGTCGGCGAAGTCGCGTCCGGCATCGTGCTGGAAGTGCCAATCGTGCGTGACGACGTCGCGCAGGAAGGCGTCGAGCGCCCGATCGTCGTCGATCAGGCGCCCGTAGAGGATCCGCGGATCCCAATCGTACAAGACCCGGCCGACGTCGAAGATGACGGCCGTCGGTACGGCCGACGGGAAGATGCCGGCCGTGGGTTGGCCCAAGTGGCTCAGCCCTGGCGCGCCTTGAAGCGACGGTTCGTCTTGTTGATGACGTAGGTGCGGCCGCGGCGACGGATCACGCGATTGTCGCGATGACGGTCCTTGAGCGACTTCAGGCTGTTGCGGATCTTCATGATCGATTCGCTTCTTTTCGTGTTTATGAGGTGTCGGTGAAAGCGCGAGCGCCTAAGGGCGACGCCTGCAATAGTCAAGCAACGGGGCATGCGTTAGAGCGTTTCCCAGAGGCAACGTATCCGCAAAGGCACCGTATCCATGACCATCCGCCCGTTTCTGGCCCTGGGGCTCGGCGCCGCCGCGCTCGCCGGCTGCGCCACCACCCAGGCGCTGCCGCCGACGGACGTGATCCGCTACCATCTCGGCGAGCCGATCCCGCGCGGCACGATCGCGGTGGAGCCGCAGACCGGCGGCGCGCCCGCCAGCCTGGAATTCAAGACCTATGCCGCCGCGGTGCAGACCGAGCTGCTGCGGGCTGGCTATAGCGTGCCGCCGCAGGGCGCGACGCCCGATTACGTCGCCACCGTCGGCTTCACCCGCACCAGCCGCGAAGGGCCGCCGCGCCAGTCGCCGATCAGCATCGGCATCGGCGGCGGCGGGTTCAGCGGCGGTCGGCGCGGCGGCGGTGTGGGCCTGGGCGGTGGCATCGGCTTCCCGCTCGGCAAGAGCCGGCCGACCGAGCTGCTGGTCGCCGAACTCTCCGTGACGATCAAGCGCCGTGCCGATCTGTCGCCGATCTGGGAAGGCAAGGCGCAAGGGGTGAGCGACCTCAAGCGCGCCGACGAACAGGCCGGCCGCCTCGCCCACGCGCTGTTCACCGGCTTCCCCGGCCAGTCCGGCCGCACGATCTCGGTTCGCTGATCGCCGCCCTCCCCCTTCCGGCGCTTCGCGCCTCCCTCCCTCTCCCGCCGGCAGAGGGAAGGGACGCCGAAGGCGGCGAAGGGTGAGGGTGCCCCCCCCTTTTTCCCTGAAACCGATCGGGCGCCCCATGACCATCACCATCGACGCCGCCTTCGACGGCGGCAACATCCGCGTCGTCGCCATCGAGGGCGACCGCGTCGACCTGGAGATCGTCCGCGATCACCAGTCCGACTTCTTCCAATGGTTCTATTTCCGCGTCGCCGGCGCGCATGGCCGGCGGCTCACGTTCCGCATCCTCAACGCGGGTCAGTCGGCCTATCCGTTCGGCTGGCCCGGCTACAAGACGCGCGCCAGCACCGACCGCCTCCACTGGCGCATGATCGACACGGTCTATGACGACGGCGTTCTCTCGTTCGACTACACGGTCGAGGGCCAGCTCGCCTGGTTCGCCTATTTCGCGCCGTACACGATGGAGATGCACCACGATCTCGTCGCGCGCACCGCGGCGAAGCCGGGCGTGGAACACCGCCAACTCGGCCAGTCGCTCGACGGGCAGGCGATCGACTATTTCCGCATCGGCGACGGTCCCAAGCCGGTCTGGCTCTACGCGCGCCAGCACCCCGGCGAATC
>JBKBTU010000337.1:0-2206 GCA_046290715.1 Sphingomonas sp.
GAGCGGCAGCAGCGCCCAGGAGTCGAGCGAGGCCGGCGGGTTGAGCCGCGCCCCGTCGCCGACGAAATAGCCGGTGACGCCGCAACCGATACCCAGCCGCCGCGCCGGATCGAGGTCCGCCTCCGCGGTGGTCTCCGCGATCAGCGCCGCGATCTGCCGCACCCCCGCGCCGAAGTCCGCCGCATCGAGGGGAGCGGCGGCATGAGCACGCACCGTCCCGCCGAAATCGACGACGACGAGCGTGACCGCGTCGGTCATGACCGAGATGCCGACCGAGAAGACGGCGTCGGGAACCAGGCGCAGCGGCGCCCCGGGTTTGCCGCGGCCGGCGATCTCGGGCGCGCCCTCCTCGACCAGGCCGCGGTCGATCAGCGGTTCGATCAGCCTGCTCACCGAATGGGGAGCCAGCGCCGTCGCGCGAGCGAGCTCCGCGCGCGATGCGGCACCACGCCGCGACAGCAGCGACATCACGACGCGCTCGTTCGCGGTCGCCGTTCGCTCGCCGTCGGCGCGGAGGAAGCGAGGATCGAAGGCCCCGGCAGATCGATCAGTCATCCGGTTAATGCGCCCGTTGCGCTCCCCGTTGTCAAGCAAGCGGAGAGCAGCGCGGCCGTCATCGCCAGCTCCGCGCCGCCAAGCGCCAGTTTGTTGACCATGGCAGAGCGGGCATAGCTGCCGGACCACCGCGCCAGTCACGGCAGCAGCGCCCATGCGACGAGGTCGGCGGCACCGAGCATGACGCCGAGACACAGCGGCGGCGGCGTCCCTCCGATCACCAGCAGACCCGGTCCGGCCAGCGCCGCGCCTGCATACGACTCGCAATCGGCCTCAGCGCCGCACGCGCCGGGGCATCGGCAGCGGAAGCAGCGCCGCCGCAGTCCCGCCGCGCGACGATCGGGTGGCGGTCGACAGGTCCGCGGCGAGAGAGGCGAGGAGCGCGTTGGCGTTAACGGCCAATGCGATCGGGAACAGCCATCCCGCCTTTGCCGGATCGACGCCCTAGACGCTGACCAGCGCATAACTGGTCAGCAGATCGCTTGCGGTCGTCGCCACAGGCGCGAGGTAATAGGCGGCGCGCGCGCACCGGGGTCAACGCGCCCAGCGCACCTTGTAGAGGTGAATGCCGTTCAGCGTGATCCGCCGCCGGTCGCCGCCGTTCGCCGCCATGACGGTGAAGCCGCTTGCCCACCAGCTCTGCTCCGCCTGCACCCAGGCGATCCGGTCGCCCGTGGCGCTCACCGACTTGATCCGCAGCGCGGGGTTGAGGGGGGCGAAGGGGGCGAAACTGCCGACATCGGGATCGAACCGCCATGCGCCGTCGTCGGTCGTCACATGATAACGGCCGTCGTCGGCGAGCGACAGGTCGTGCCCGTCGCGCCGGCCCGGCAACGCCCAGCGCGCGGTCTCGCGCAGCCGCGCGGCGCGGCCCTCGCCCACCAGGCGGAAGGCCTGAACCAGATCGTGCGACAGCGCGAACAGCCGGCGGCGTTTCGCATCCCAGACCGCGCCGTGCCCCGACGGGAGCGGCTCGGTCTGCACCACGTCCTCGCTGCGTCGCCGGTCGTAGAGTTGCAGCCGGTCGCCGTCGGGCGCGATCGACAGCGCCACGGCGATAAGGCCGCCGGGCAGCAGCGCCGCCGAGTGCGCCATGGGAGCGCGGGCGCGAAAAACCGTGCGGCCGGTCGCGCGGTCGATCAGCACCACGCCGCCGGTCGAGGCGGTGACGAGGATCGAGCGGCCGCCGTCGACCGGCTTGCACTCGTCGATATGCGCCAGCAGCCCGTCGCGATAGGCGGCCGGCAGATCATGCGCGTCGTGGGCGGTCCACCGCCATGTCTCGACCGCGCCGTCCGCCGCGATTCGCAGTTCGCGGACCTGATCGTCGCCGCAGGCATAGACCCTGGGCACCGGTCCGGCGCCCGCAGCGGCAATCAGCATCGTCAGCATCATCAACATCATCTCACCTCGTCTTCGCGTGCTTCGCACCCCGAGGGTCGGGGAGTCACGGTTATGTCACCTTTGGTGCATAAATGACGCCCGTATTGCCGATCCAGGGGGTATGACGATGTTGCGATCCACCACGACCTTGCGGGCGATGATGCTCGCCGCCGCCGCTTTTCCGCTTCCGGCCTTTGCGCAGGAGGCCCCCGCGCCGGCGTCGTCCGAGGCGGCGGACGACGTCGTCGTCACCGGCTATGCCCGCCAG
>JBKBTU010000338.1:0-2202 GCA_046290715.1 Sphingomonas sp.
CCATGCCGCGCGCGAGCATCCGACCCGCGAGATCGTCACGCGCTGGGCCGACGGCAGCGAGACGCGGAGCGACTGGCGGGGCCTCGCGCACGATGCGCGACGGCTTGCGCAGGCGCTGGAGCGGCTCGGCATCCACCGCGGCGACCGGGTGGCGACGCTGGCGATGAACCATGGCCACCACCTCGCCGCCTGGTACGGGGTGATCGGCATGGGCGGCGTGATCCACACGATCAACCCACGGCTGTTCGACGACCAGCTCGTCTACATCGCCAACCATGCCGAGGATCGCGTGCTGTTCTACGATCGCGCGTTCCAGCCGATCGTCGACCGGCTGCGGGGTGCCTGGACGAGCATCGAACATTATGTGGTGATGGACGGCGAAGGCCCGGACAGCTTCGCCGCGCTGATCGCTGCCGAGGACGGCGACTATCGCTGGGCCGAAGGGCGGGAGCGCGAGCCGTGCATGCTCTGCTACACCAGCGGGACGACGGGGAATCCCAAGGGCGTGCTGTACGAGCATCGCTCGACCTTGCTGCACGCGATGCTGGTCGTGTCGCCCGCGGTGCTCGGCCTGTCGTCGGCGGAAGTGCTGCTGCCGGTGGTGCCGCTGTTCCATGCCGCCGCCTGGGGCACGCCGTTCGCCGCGCCGCTGGCGGGGGCGAAGCTCGTCTTCTCCGCGGTCAACGACGCCAAGGTGCTGTGTGACCTGATGAACAGAGAGGGCGTCACCATCTCGTCGGGCGTGCCGACGGTGTGGCTGGCGATGTTCGCGCATACCGATGCGACCGGCGATGCCCCCCGCGCGCTCAGGATGGCGACGATCGGCGGATCGGCGGCGCCGCGCGCGATGATCGAGCGGCTGATGGGCATGGGTGTCGAGGTGAAGCATCTGTGGGGCATGACCGAGACGTCGCCGGTCGCGACCGCGGGCGCGCCGCCGGCGGACTGGGCGGAACGGCCGCTCGACGACAAGCTCGACTTCCTCACCAAGCAGGGCCAGATCCCGTTCGGCGTCGAACTGGCGGTGATCGACGACGACGGCCGCCACTTGCCGCGCGACGGCACCAGCGCCGGGCGGCTGCACATCCGCGGGCCGTGGGTGGTGAAGCGCTATTTCGGCGCGGAGGCGGACGCGATCGACGCCGACGGCTGGTTCGACACCGGCGACGTCGCGGTGATCCACCCCGACGGCACGATGCAGATCACCGACCGGTCGAAGGACGTCATCAAGTCGGGCGGCGAATGGATCAGCTCGGTCGAGCTCGAGAATGCCGCGGTCGGCTGCCCCGGCGTCGCCGAGGCGGCGGCGATCGGCATCGCGCACCCCAAATGGGACGAACGGCCGCTGCTGGTGGTGGTGCGCAAGCCGGGCAGCGAGGTGAGCGAGCGCGCGATCCTCGATCACCTCGCCGGCGTGGTGGCGAAATGGTGGCTGCCCGACGCGGTGGTGTTCGTCGACAGCCTGCCCCACACCGCCACCGGCAAGCTCTTGAAGACGGCGCTGAGGGAGCAGTTCAAGGATTACAGGCTGGCGGCGTGAAAACACCCCTTCGTCATCCCGGCGCATGCCGGGATCCATGGATGCACGCGGCTCGTGCAGCGCGCCGCCGCTCGCCACATCGGGTCCATGGATCCCGGCGTGCGCCGGGATGACAGTTGGTAGTGGGGCGTCGAGAAGGCGCGGCCACATTGCAGGGCTGACATACCGCCCCCCTCCCCTATAGTCGCCCCATGGCGATCGGACTGGATAATGCGGGTTTCAGCGATGCGCTGGTGATCCTGGGGGCGGCGGGGCTGGTGATCCCCGCTTTCGCGCGGGTACGGGTGAGCCCGGTGATCGGGTTCATCCTCGTCGGCATGCTGGTCGGGCCGTTCGGGCTCGGTGCGCTGACGCCGCAGGTGCCGTGGCTCTATTATCTCACCATTTCCGATCCGCATTCGATCGAACCCTTCGCGGAGTTCGGGATCATCCTGCTGCTGTTCTCGATCGGGCTCGAGCTCTCGGTCAAGCGGCTGTGGGCGATGCGGGCGCTGGTGTTCGGGACCGGTGCCAGCGAGCTCCTGGCATCCGCCGCGATCATGGGCACCGCGCTTTGGCTGCTCGGGCAGACGCCCTATGGCGCGATCGGCCTTGGGTTGGCACTCGCGCTGTCGTCGACCGCGCTGGTGCTGCCGATGGTGGGAACCAACGGAGCGGTCGGC
>JBKBTU010000033.1:0-8066 GCA_046290715.1 Sphingomonas sp.
GCCGCCTTGACCTTTGTTAGCCGCGGAGCAGGGGCGCGCAGCAACGACGTGCCCCGCACCCGCAGGACTTGCCTCTCAGGAGACGATCATGGGCTACGAACGCTATCCGCGCGGTACCAATCCGCAGGGCGACTATTACGGGCGCAACGATCCGCAGGACTATGGCCGCGATTACGGCTCGGGCCGCGACTACAGCTATTCGAGCGCGCGCGACTATCAGGCGTCCGGCCAGTACGGCCGCGACGACCGTAACGACCGCGACGACCGGCAGGGCTACGGCGCGCGCGAATACGGCAACAGCCGTTATGGGCAGCGCGACCAGCAGCGTGGCTATTACGAATCCGGCCGTGGCGGTTACGACCGCGACGATCGCGGCTACAACCGGTTCGAAGGGCGCTCGGAAAACCGGTATGTCGAGCGCAACCGCTATGGCGCCGACGCCGGACGCGATCAGGGTGGTCAGGAGTATCACGGCAGCTACGGCTCCGGCGGCCGTCGCTTCGAGGATTTCGGCCGCTACAAGCATGCCGACGACGACAATTACCGCGGCGGCAACGCGCGCGGCGACTATCGTGGCGGCGGCGAGCGCGGCGGCCAGTCCTACGGTCGCCAGCCGCAGGGCTACGACTACGAGGAGCGCGGCTTCTTCGCGCGCGCCGGCGACGAGGTCCGCTCGTGGTTCGGCGACGAGGAGGCGGAGCGCCGCCGCGAATATGATTCGCGGATGGACGAGCGCGCCTATGGCCAGCACGACGACGATTATCACAGCTGGCGCCGCGGTCAGATCCAGTCGCTCGACCGCGACTATGACGAATATCGCCGCGAGAACCGCTCGAAGTTCGAGAACGAATTCGGCGCCTGGCGGACCAACCGTCAGACCCAGCGTGCCTCGCTGAACCAGGTCGAGGAGCATATGGACGTCGTCGGCTCCGACGGCGAGCATGTCGGCACCGTCGACAAGGTGCGCGGCGATCGCATCGTGCTGACCAAGAACGACGCCGATGCCGGCGGTCGCCACCACTCGATCCCGTCGAGCTGGCTGAAGACCGTCGACACCAAGGTGACGCTGAGCAAGTCGGCCGCCGAAGCCAAGGCGGCATGGCGCGACGAAGAGCGCAACCAGGCGATGTTCGGCGAGCAGGGCAACGATCGCGGCGGCTACGGCACGCAGGCGAACAGCCAGGCGAGCGGATCGGCCACCGCACAGGCGGGCTCGCAGGCCGGCACCCAGAGTGACACGCAGGGTGAGGGCGGCAAGACGCTCAACCGGAGCTTCTCGGGCACCTATTGAGCCCGAACGGCCGACCGGCGGAAAGGCCCGGGCATCGCGCCCGGGCCTTTTTCGTTGCTCGATGCAACGGATCATTCCAGACTGATGGCATAACCACAGGAGAGTGAGATGGCGCGTGCATGGACCCTCACGTCGCGGCCGCAAGGCATGCCGACGCAGGACAATTTCGAGCTGGTCGATCTCGGAACGCGCGAGTTGCGCGACGGCGAGGTCAGGATCGCCAACAGCTGGCTGTCGGTCGATCCCTATATGCGCGGCCGGATGAACGACGTGAAGAGCTACACGCCGCCCTTCGAACTCGGCGCGCCGATGCAGGGCGGGGCGGTCGGCACCGTGGTCGAGAGCCGGTCCGACCGGTTCAAGCAGGGCGAGACGGTGCAGCATTTCGCCGGCTGGCGCGACGAGGCGGTGTTGCCCGCCGACCAGGTCCAGCCGCTGCCGCAGATCGACGTCGACCCGCAGGCCTATCTCGGCCAGTTCGGCATGCCCGGCATGACCGCCTATTTCGGCCTGCTCGAGGTGGCGGGTGCCAAGGAGGGCGACACGGTGTTCGTCTCCGCCGCCGCCGGCGCGGTCGGTTCCACCGTGGTCCAGATCGCCAAGGCGAAGGGGTGCCGCGTGATCGGATCGGCGGGCGGTGCCGACAAATGCGCCTGGGTGGAATCGCTCGGCGCGGACGCGGTGATCGATTACAAGGGCGGCACGCCGGTGGTGAAGGCGCTCGGCGAGGTCGCCCGCAACGGCATCGACGTCTATTTCGACAATGTCGGCGGCGAGCATCTCGACGCCGCGCTGGCCCACGGCAACCAGGGCGGGCGGTTCGCGATCTGCGGCATGATCGACGTCTACAACAGCGCAAAACCCACCGAATTGCGCTACCTCGCGAGGCTGATAGGCATGCGCATCCGCATCCAAGGCTTCATCGTCAGCGACTATATGGATCGCGCAGCCGAATTCTATCGTGACATGGGAGGCTGGCTGAAGGACGGCAAGCTCAAGCGTCAGGAGACGGTGGTCGACGGCCTGGAGGCGATGCCGGACGCCTTCCTCGGCCTGTTCTCCGGTGGCAACACCGGCAAGATGCTGGTGCGGGTCTAACGGCGAGGCCCTGCCCGGTCACCGGGCAGGGCAAGCGGCCGGTCAGTTCCGCAGGCTGTCGGGTACGATGCCGCCGTTGTCGGCGAGCTTTGCCATGACCGCCTTATGCAGGGCGATATTCTGTTCGGCGCTGCCGTCCTCCGCCACGTGCACGCCCAGTTCGTTCGCGAGCTCCTTGCGCGCGGAGAGGCTCGAATCGAGATCGAGCAGCTTGAGGAGGTCGACGATCGAGGTCTGGTAGTTTCCGCCGCCGTTCTTGAGCGATGCCATTTCGGAGAGCACCGCACCGACATCGACGGGTTGGGCGGGAGCGGCGGGGGCCGGCGTCGGAGCCGCGGCCGGAGCGGCGGGCGTCGGGGTCGCGGACGGCGTGGGCGTGGGCGTGGGCGCGGGGGCAGCAGGGGTTGGCTGCGCCTGGCCGTGATGGAAGATCTTGCCCAGGATATTGCCGAAGATGCTCATCGTGTCCGTGTCCCTTGCTTGGAAGCGGCGGCCGGCGCCGCGGACCCATCAACGATGCGCGGGGGCAACGGGTCCCCTCGGGAACGCCTTGGCCGGAAAAGCTTTTATGTGAGTCGGCGCGAAGATGCGCTCTCGAGGAAAGCTGTCATGATCCTGCGCAAGACCATTCTGACTTCCGCCGCGCTGCTCGCGCTCGCCGCCTGCGGGCGCCACAACGATGCCGACCAGGCGAACGCCGCTGCGGCCAACGATATCGCCGCGGTCGCGACCAATGGAACCGACACCGCGGCCACCAATAGCGCCACCACCGCCCCGGCGAGCGGCGCGCAAAGCTTCGTCAACACCGCCGCTGCGAGCGACGCGTTCGAGATCGCGACGTCGAAGCTGGCGCTGACCAACGGCGCCTCCGCTGCCGTCAAATCCTATGCGCAGAAGATGATCGACGCGCACACCGCGTCCACCGCCAAGCTCAAGACGACGACGGCCGGGCTGACGCCGCCGCTCACCCCCGATCCGACGCTGAACGCCGAGCAGCAGCAGAAGGTGGATTCGCTCAAGGCGCTGAACGGCGCCGCCTTCGATCAGGCGTACAAGACCGAGCAGGCGGCCGCACACCAGCAGACGCTCGACGTGCTGAGCGGCTACGCCTCGACCGGCGATGTGCCGGCGCTCAAGACCTTCGCCAGCGGCCTGGTGCCGATCGTCACGGCGCATCTCAACATGGTCAAGGGATTGAAGATCTGACGCGCGACGCGTCAGATCGACCCAAACGAAAACCCCTCCCGCACCACCGTGCGGGAGGGGTTTTACTTAGAGCGTAACGATCGGACTGGGGATCGTTCGTACTGAGCCCGTCGTGTCTCAGGCCCCGAAGGTGCGCTGCCACCAGCCGCGACGCGGCGGTTCGCCACCCTCCGCATCGGCCGGTGCGGTACCGTCCTGCGTAACCTCTAGGGTCGCTTCGGGCTCGGGAGCGGGCTCCTCGACCGGGGCGGCCGCCGTTTCGGCGGGCTCTGCAGCGGCGGGCTTGCGCGTACGACGGCGCTTGGGCTTTTCGTCCGCCGCCGGCGCATCGGCCGCGGGAGCCTCTGCCGTTACCGGCTCGACCGCAGCAGCGTCCGCTGCCGCAGGCGCCTTCTTGCGGGTGCGCTTCGGCTTGGGAGCGGGCTCCGCTGCGACGTCCTCGGCACCGGCAGCCGGTGCGGCGGCAGGCGCTTCGACGGGCGCCGCCGCCTCGACCGTCGCCTCGGGCGCCGTGGCCGCAGCGCGGGCACGCGGCCGGCGGCGAGTGCGCGGTGCCTCGACCGGTGCTGCCTCCTCGACGCGGGCGGGTTCGGGTGCGTCGAGACCCGTCGTCACCGGGCCGGCATCGCCGGCTTCGGCGATCGGCTCGAGCTCGGCGGCCGGCGTCTGCTCGGCCTCGGCATCCGCGCCGTCGTCGGCGCCGCTGGTCTGCACCTCGGTCGCGCCTTCCGCCTGGCGACGGCCGCCGCGACGGCCGCGACGACCCCGACGGCGACGACCTTCGCCCTGCGGCTGGTCGTCGGCCGCTCCGTCGCCTGCGTCAACCGCCACCGCCTCAGTGATCGCGCCGGTTTCCTCGTCGTCCGCACCGTCGGCCTCGGCTTCGGTAGCGGTCTCCTCGACCGACGTTTCATCCGCCTGCGTCTCGGCGGCGTCCTCGTCCCGATTGCGACCGCGGCGACCGCGACGGCGACGCCGACGACCGCGGCCGCGACCCTCGCCCTCGTCCTCGCCATGCTCCTCGCGCGGGCGGGCGTCGCGGCGGGGCTCTTCCACCGCCTCGACGACCTCCTCTTCCTCTTCCTCGTCCTCGATCTCCTCGGGGAGGTCGTCATACTCCTCCTCGATCAGCGCCTCGATCTTGGGCGCATAGGCGGGCGGCGGACCGGAGGCCTCGACCGACATGCGCGCGCCCTCTTCCTCGCGGTCGGGGATGATCTCGACCGTGACGCCGTAGCGATCCTCGATCTCGGCGATGTCGGCGCGCTTGCGGTTGAGGACGTAGATCGTCGCTTCCTGGCTGGCGCGCAGCGTCAGCAGCGAACCGCGGCCGCGCGCGGCCTCGTCCTCGATCAGGCGCAGCGCGCTGAGGCCCGCCGACGAGGCGGTACGGACGAGGCCCGTGCCCTCGCAATGCGGGCAGGCGCGCGTCGACGCTTCCAGCACGCCGGTGCGCAGCCGCTGGCGGCTCATCTCCATCAGGCCGAACGAGCTGATCCGGCCGACCTGGATGCGGGCGCGATCGTCCTTCAGCGCCTCCTTCATCGCCTTCTCGACCTTCCGGACATTGGAATTGTTGTCCATGTCGATGAAGTCGATGACGACGAGGCCCGCCATGTCGCGCAGGCGCAGCTGGCGCGCGATTTCCTTGGCGGCCTCGAGGTTGGTCGCGGTCGCGGTCTGCTCGATGTTGTGCTCGCGCGTCGAGCGGCCGGAGTTGATGTCGATCGACACCAACGCCTCGGTCGGGTTGATGACGAGATAGCCGCCCGACTTCAGCTGCACCACCGGATGGTACATCGCGGCGAGCTGGTCCTCGACATGCGCGCGCTGGAACAGCGGCACCGCATCGGCATATTGCTTCACCCGCCGCGCGTGGCTGGGCATGAGGAGCTTCATGAACTCGCGGGCGTGGCGATAGCCTTCCTCGCCCTCGACCAGCACCTCGTCGACGTCCTTGTTGTAGATGTCGCGGATCGCACGCTTGATGAGGTCGCTGTCACCGTAGATCAGCGCCGGCGCTGAAGACGACAGGGTCGCCTCGCGGATCCCGTCCCACAGCCGGGCGAGATAGTCGAAGTCGCGCTTGATCTCGACCTTGGTGCGCTGAAGGCCGGCGGTGCGCACGATGCAGCCCATCGAGGCGGGCAGCTGCATGTCGGCCATGATCGACTTCAGCCGCTTGCGGTCGGCGGCGTTGCTGATCTTGCGGCTGATGCCGCCGCCGTGGCTGGTGTTGGGCATCAGCACGCAATAGCGGCCGGCCAGCGACAGATAGGTGGTCAGCGCCGCGCCCTTGTTGCCGCGCTCTTCCTTGACGACCTGGACCAGCAGCACCTGACGGCGCCGGATGACGTCCTGGATCTTGTAGCGGCGGCGCAGGTTCATCCGACGCTGGCGCAACGCCTCGACCTGGTCGTCGTTGCCGCCGCGCGGCTTCTTCGACGTGCCGTCGGACGTGCCCGTGTCGCTGTCGCCCTCGTGCGCCTCGTCATGCTCGCCGTCGTCCGAATCCTCGAACGCGTCATGCTCGCCCTCGTCGGCGTCATGCTCGTGGTCGTCCTCGTCGGCGTCCTGCTCGGCACGGAGCGCGGCCTCTTCGGCGGCATGCTCGGCCTCTTCGCGCAGCAGCGCGTCGCGGTCTTCCTTGGGGATCTGGTAGTAATCGGGATGGATCTCGCTGAACGCGAGGAAGCCGTGGCGATTGCCGCCGTAGTCGACGAACGCCGCCTGCAGCGACGGCTCGACGCGCGTCACCTTGGCGAGATAGATGTTTCCCTTGAGCTGCTTGCGCTCGGCGCTTTCGAAATCGAACTCTTCGATCCGGTTACCCTTGACGACCGCGACGCGGGTTTCTTCCCGGTGGCGTGCGTCGATCAGCATACGCGTGGTCATTGAAATGTCTCCGCGCGCGTGGCGCTCCTGCGGCGGATCCGAGAGGGACCGGGGCGGAGGGCGCGCACGCGCGTTGATAGATGGCGCCGGGCGATCCGGCGCGGGTTTGTGGCAAAGATGCGTCTGCTCGCGATGCACGTGGGGGGACACGGCCCTCCCGCACGCCCGACACGCCGCCGGCCTGCGCCGGGCGGTGTCGAACGTGGAATTCATGCGTCATGCGAGCGTCAACCTGGTTCAAGTCCGCACCAGAAAGGGGCGGGGACCCGCCGCTTCGCCTGCGATGGCAGGGGTGATGCACGGGTGCACGACAGTGGTAGCATCGGACCGGACGCACCGCAACTGGCAGGAACTTGCCGCTCGGCCGGCAAAATCATGCCGAAGACCGGATTAACCTTGCCGGGCAACCGGGCGTTCGCACCCCTCCGCTAAATCGGGTGCAGGCGACATCGAGGCACGATCGCCAAAGGGGTTTGTATGGCTTTTCGCTGGACCCGCGCCCCGTCGGCGCGGCAAGGACGCCGTGTGTTCGCGCTGTTCGCCCTCCTCGCCGGCTGGTGCACGAGCGTTCCCGCCTGGGCGGAAACGGCGATCCGCAGCGTCGCGGTCGAGGAAGGGCGGATCGTCATCCGCTTCGACGGGCGTATCGCCGGCGCGACCGGCGCGATCCTCGGGAGCAGCCGCCAGATCGCGATCGACGTCGCCGATGCGTTGCCGGGCGTACGCGTCGCGGCCGGCGGTCCGGTGAGCGCGGTGCGCCAGATCCGCCGCGACGGCGGCACGCGCCTGCTGTTCGATCTCGCCTCGCCCGCGATCCTCGGCGACGGCGGTTTCGATGCCGACGGCCGCCGCCTGACCGTGGCGCTCGAACCCGCCAATGCCGCGCGCTTCGCGGCGGCGGGGCTCGCCGGGCCGCTCAGCTTCATGGCGTTCGACTTCGGCGACTGGGCCGCCAAGCCCAAGTACAAGCTGTCGGTGCCGGTGCCGCCGCCGGCGCGCGGCGTCGCGCTGCCGCGGGTGAGCGGCGACGACAGCCGACCGCTGGTGGTGATCGATGCGGGGCACGGCGGCGTCGATCCCGGCGCGATCAATCCGGCGACCGGCTTGCGCGAAAAGGACGTGACGCTCCGCATCGCCAAGGCGATCCGCGACGAACTGCTCGCCACCGGCCGCGTCCGCGTGGCGCTGACCCGCGACGACGACCGCTATCTGGTGCTGCGCGAACGCTATGGCATCGCGCGCCGGCTGAAGGCGAACCTGTTCATCTCGATCCACTGCGACAGCGTCGGCAGCGGCGATGCGAGCGGGGCCTCGGTCTATACCCTGTCCGAGGTCGCCTCCGACAAGGAGGCGGCCCGCCTCGCGGCACGCGAGAACAAGGCGGACGTGATTTCGGGGGTCAACCTGGGCGATGCCGGTGCCGACGTGTCGTCGATCCTGATCGACCTGACCCAGCGCGAGACGATGAATTCGTCCGCGAGCTTTGCCCGACTTCTCGGCCGCGAGGCGAAGCCGCTGATCCCGACCAAGCCGGTCTTCCACCGCATGGCGTCGCTGATGGTGCTGAAGGCGCCCG
>JBKBTU010000033.1:8076-15492 GCA_046290715.1 Sphingomonas sp.
CGGGCTATATCTCGAATCCGGCCGATGCGGCCTTCCTCGACAGCCGCGAGGGTCGGGCCCGCATCGCGGAGAGCGTGACCAAGGCGGTGGAGGTGCACTTCGCGCGGCAGCTCGCGAGCCGCTGACAGGATACGGCGATTTTCACACGGAGACGCGGAGGCGGCGCTGGTGTGAAGAGCCCGACATTTCCTCCTTTGTCATCCCGGCGGACGCCGGGATCCACGGATTCGGCCCTTTCAAGGAGGCGCGGTGCGGCTTCCTCCCATCCGAAGATGAGCTCGACTCTTGTGGGGCGAACACCGCGGCAACGATCAGCGCCTAGGGCGCCGGTACGGTCACCAAAGGCGACCGCCTCATGCCACCCCCCAGCAACACCGCAACCATGGATCCCGGCGTACGCCGGGATGACGATGGTGGGGGTGGGCGTTCACCGCGAGCGCTCAACCTCCGCGCCTCCGTGCCTCCGCGTGAACCCTCCTATTCGCGTCTTCGCGCGATCTCCTTATTTGATCCGACGAACGCGGGGTCCGTCCGGCCACCTCAGATCGCGCCCGAGAAGGTGTCGCACTGCGCCGGGTCGCCGCTCTCGATGCCGCGTTGTAGCCAATAGGAGCGCTGCGCCGACGTGCCGTGCGTGAAGCTGTCGGGCACGACGCGGCCCTGCGTTTCCTTCTGCAGCGTGTCGTCGCCGATCGCCCGCGCGGCGGTAAGGCCTTCCTGGAGGTCGCCCGGCTCCATCCGGCTGCGGTTCTGCGCAGCCCACACGCCCGCGTAGCAGTCCGCCTGCAATTCCAGCCGGACGGAAGCGGCATTGCCCTCCGCCTCGCCGCTGCTGCGCTGGATCTGCTGCACCTTGTCGGAGGTGCCGAGCAGGTTCTGGATGTGGTGGCCGAATTCGTGCGCGATCACGTAATCCTGCGCGAAGTCGCCCTTGGCGCCGAAGCGGTTGGCCAATTCGTTGAAGAAGCTGGTGTCGAGGTAGATGCGATTGTCGGTCGGGCAATAGAAGGGCCCCATTGCCGACTGCGCGGCGCCGCAGCCCGAGCGGCCGTTCTGCGAGAAGAAGCTGAGGCCGGGGGCGCGAAAGCGCTGGCCGCTCTGCGCGAAGATCGCTTCCCATGTCTTGTCGGCCGAACTGAAGGCGTTGCAGGCGACGCGCTTGTCGGGGTCCGACGAGCAGATCGCGGTCGCGCCACGTCCTTCGGAGGGCGCGCTGCGCGTCACCTGCGTGCCGCCACCGCCGCCGATCAGGCTGCCGAGATTGCCGAGGCCGCCGAACACCGCGAGCAACAGCAGCACCACCACGATGCCGCCGCAGCCGAAGCGACTACCGATCAGCGGCAGCAGGCCGAACAGCAGCCCGCCACCGCCGCCTCCGCCGAAGCCGCCGCCGCCGGTGTTGCCCTGATCCTCGACGTCAATGTTCGGGTCGAAATCGTCGAGACGCATGGCAGGCTCCCTTTGGCGTGCCGGGGGAATGCCCGAACCGACCAACCGGTTGCAACCGGCGCCGCGCCGACGCAGGACGGGCGATACCAGCAGGAGAGCAGCATGTTCCTCAAAGGCAAGACCGCGGTCGTCACCGGCTCCACCTCGGGCATCGGCCTCGCCTATGCGCGCGCGTTCGCCGCCGAGGGTGCGGCGGTGGTCATCAACGGCTTCGGCGATGCCGCGGCGATCGAGGCGATCCGCGCCGAACTCGCCGCGGCGAGCGGTGCGCCGGCGCTCTACGATCCCGCCGACATGACCAAGCCCGACGAGATCGCCGCGCTGGTCGAGCGCGCGCATCGCGAGACCGGCCGCGTCGACATCGCGGTGAACAATGCCGGCATCCAGCACGTCGCGCGGATCGAGGACTTTCCCGACGACAAGATGGAGGCGATCGTCCGCATCAACCTGCTCAGCGCCTGGTACGTCGCCAAGGCGGCGGTGCCGGTGATGAAGCGCCAGGGCTGGGGGCGGATCATCACCACCGCTTCGGCGCACAGCCTGGTCGCGAGCCCCAACAAGTCCGCCTATGTCATGGCCAAGCACGGCATCGCCGGCCTCACCAAGACGCTGGCGCTGGAAACCGCGCAGGCCGGGATCACCGTCAATTGCATCTCGCCGGGATACGTCTGGACGCCGCTGGTCGAGGCGCAGATCCCCGACACGATGCAGGCGCGCGGCCTCACCCGCGAGCAGGTGATGAACGACGTGCTGCTCGCCGCGCAGCCGACCAAGGAATTCGTCACGCCCGAACAGGTCGCGGCGCTCGCGCTATTTCTGTGCCGCGACGAGGCGAAGGCGATCACCGGCGCCAACCTGTCGGTGGACGGCGGCTGGACCGCGGCATGAGGGCGACGCGCCTGATCCTGACCGGCATCGCTGCCGCGCTGGTCGCCACGGCGGCGGCGGGCGTCGCGCGGCGCGACGATGGTCCCGAGACCGACTGGCGCAAGGCGGCGACGGCGCAGGACCGCGCCCGCTTGCGCAACTGGCGGGATGCCTGGCTCGCGGCGCTCGCCAAGGCCCGCGCGACCCCGGCGGGGGCGGCTGCACTGGCCGCCGACCCTGCGCTGTTCGATCCCGACCGGACGATCGAAGGGGCGGCTCTGGGTCCCGGCGTCTACCGGTGCCGCATCCATCGCTTAGGCGGGATCGGGCCGGTCGTCCGCGCCCTTCAGAGCGGGGCATGGACCGGATGCCGCGTCACCGAGGAGGGGGCGACCCGGCGTTTCGCCACCGACGGCGAGCAGCGCGCCAGCGGCAACCTGTATGACGGTACCGATTCGCGCACCGTGTTCCTGGGCACGCTGGCACTCGGCGACGAGGATCGCCCCTTGCGCTATGGCCGCGACGCGCGCCGCGACATGGCGGGGCTGGTCGAGCGCATCGGCCCGGGTCGCTGGCGACTAGTATTGCCCTTCCCGGGGTTCCAGTCGACGCTGGACGTGATGGAGATCGTGCGCGGCTAGAGGCCGATCCACTTGCATGGAAGCGGTGCCGGCCCGATCCAAGCTTCGCTGGATCGCACCTTCAGCCGCGGCGGGCGTCAGTGCGCGGGGAGCGGCTGTACGGTCTGCACGGGTGCTGCGGCGGGACTTGCGGCCGGGGCGACGGGCGTCGTCACCGGCGAGGCGACCACCACAGGGGATCCCAGCGGCGGCAGGGTCGCGAGATAGGCCTTGCCATGCATATGGATCACGGTGACGCGGCCGGGGTTCGCCGCCGCCACCGCTTGCAGGTACGAGCGCGGCTTCTTCATCAGCGTCGGCTGGTCGAGGCCGTCCAGCCCGGCGATCCGCGCGGCCTCCTTGACGAAGTGGATGCAGTTGCGCGTGTTCAGATTGTAGTGCCCGTCGCCGGTCTTCTCGTCCCACGCCGCGATCAGGGTCAGCACCTGCGCATATTGAACATCGCTGAGCGTCACCGCGAATTGCGCGTCGCTGCCGGCAATATAGTTCGGTTTGGAGATATCGAGCCGGCCCGCGACCGTCCCCATCAGGATCTTGGGACTGACCGATTTGGCGGTGAAGCCGTAATTGACGTCGACCGGAGCCCCGCCCGCATCCGGCGTGCCGCGCAGCGTGAAGAAGGCGTGCGGGAAGCTGTTGCCGAGTTCATGGCTCCAGAAGGTGATGGTCACCGCGGCGAACGCCGGTGCCGATCCGAACAAGGCGCCCAGCATGAGCAGGGCGGACAACAGCGGGCGCAGGATGAAGCGGTGCATGGTCCGTATCTTAGCGGCCGAGGCGCGGGTCGGAAAGCCGGTCAGACGATGGCATGGCCGTCGTCCGGAAGCACCGCGGTGGACGCCAGTGTCGCGGCGTTCTCGCGCTTTTCCGGCCGGATGTAGATCGAACTCAGCGTCGGCACCGCGGCGCGCAACTGGTCCTCCATCTCCTCGATGATCGTTTCTCCGGCGCCCATCGTCAGATGGTCGTCGAAATCGGCGCTGACCGCGACGAAGATCGCATCGGGGGCGGTGTGGATGGTACGGACGTGGTTGACCGCGGTGACCGCGGGATGCGCGGCGACGATGCCGCGCACGGTCTCGACCACTTGCGGGTTGGCGCGCTCGCCGATCAGCAGGCCCTTCGCCTCGCGCGCGAGCAGGATCGCGACGAGGCCGAGGATCAGGCCGATGATGATCGAGGCGATGCCGTCGATGCGCGGATCGGCAAAGGCGTGGCTCGCCCAGACGCCGATGGCGGCGATGGCGAGGCCGGCGAGCGCCGCCGAATCCTCGAACAGGACGATGAAGCCGGCCGGGTCCTTGCTCTGCCGGATCGCACGCCACCAGCCTGTATCCCCCTTCGACTTGGCGAATTCGCGCATCGCGAGGAACCAGGACGAGCCCTCCAGCGCGGTCGCGATGGCGAGGACGATGTAGTTGACGAGCGGGTCGGTCAGCTCCTCCGGCTCGACGATGTGCAGATAGCCTTCGTACACCGACACGCCCGCGCCGACCGCGAAGATCAGGATCGCGACGACGAACGCCCAGAAATACAACTCGCGGCCATAGCCGAACGGGTGCACCGCGTCGGGCGGGCGCTTGGCACGGTGCTGCCCGTAGAGCAGCAGGATCTGGTTGCCGCTGTCGACGCAGCTGTGCACGCCCTCGGTCAGCATCGACGATGAGCCGGTGATCCCCGCCGCGACGAACTTCGCGACGCCGATCCCGAGATTGGCGGCGAGCGCGCCGTAGAGAACGATGTTCTCGCGGATTCGCCCGGTCAGGCTGTCGGTCATGCTGGCTCCCTGAATGCCGCCGCCGATCCGGCTGCGGCAGTGCCGGGGTGATACGCGCGAACGGCTGGAACGGCTCCCGCGGCTATGTTATAACCGCCGTATGAACAAGCCATCCGACATCAAGCCCGCGCAGGAATTGCGCATCATCAAGATCGGCAATTCGCAGGGCGTGATCCTGAGCCGAGACGTGCTGGCGATGTTGCGCGTCGGCGTCGGTGACAAGCTCTTCCTGACGGAACATCCCTGGGGGGTCGGACTGCGTCCGAACGACCCCGATTTCGCTGAAGCCATGACAGCGGCAGAGGACATCATGCGCGAGGATCGTGACATTCTCGCCGTGCTTGCGAAATGACCGATGCCGATCCGCGCTTCCTCAGCATAGAGGTGGCGATTGCCGTGCACGAGCGGCAACTTGCCGAGCACGGCGGCCTTGCCGGGACCAAGAATCATGGTTTGCTCGAATCGGCGATGGCGAGGCCGGTCAACAAGCAAGGCTATGGCGAAACCGACCGGTGCGCGCTTGCGGCAGCCTATGCGTTCGGGATCGCGCGCAACCATCCCTTCGCGGATGGCAACAAGCGCACCGCCTGGGTCATGGCACGCCTGTTCCTGCGTTTGAACGATGTGTCGATCGTCTTCGACAAAGCCGACGCGATCCGCGCGATGCTGGCCCTCGCGGCCGGCGAAATGGACGAGGATACATTGGCCGCGTGGTTCCGCGCGCATATCGCTTGAGCTGAAACGGAATGGCCGCCGGCGTACGAGACGCCGGCGGCCACCTTTCCTCCCCAGGAAACTTTCGGGTTTTCCGTTAGCTAGCCCGGGCGACCGGCGGCAGGGCCAATGCCGCACCGGCAGCGTCACCATGTCCACACGCTGACGAGGCAATTCGTAATCAGGTAAAGAATTGACAAATCCGAGGCCGTGCCGGACAGGCAGAGGCGAGGGGATTGTCATGGCGGAACGTAAATTGTTTGCCGGCCATGCGGTACGGCGGTTGCGGCGACAGGCGGGCCTGACGCAGGCGGCGATGGCGGAGGCGCTCGCGATCTCGTCGAGTTATCTCAATCTCGTCGAACGCAACCAGCGGCCGTTGTCGGCCGCATTGCTCGTCAAACTCGCCGAATCCTACGACTTCGATCCGCGCGCGCTGACCGCGGGCGAGCCCGGCGGCGGCGAGGCGGCGATGCGCCGGCGGCTGGCGGACCCGCTGTTCGCCGACCTCGAGATCGATCGCAACGAGATCGGCGAGTGGCTGGCGGGCGCCCCCGGCGGTGCGGAAGCCTTCGCACGCGCGTATGATCGGCTGGGCGCCGGTGGTGGCAGCGGGGCGGCGGAGAGCGTCGACCCGGTCGCCGAGGTGCGTCGCGAGATCGAACGCTGGCGCGGCCATTTCGCCGACCTCGACGGGATCGCCGAGGCGCTGGCGGACGAATTGCGGCTCGGTGCCGGCGACCTGTACGGCGCGATCGCCGAGCGGCTGCGCGTCAAGCACCAGCTGACGATCCGCATCCTGCCGGTCGACGTGATGCCCGACCTGCTGCGCCGGCTCGATCTGCACGCCAGGCAATTGCAGTTGAGTGAAGTCCTCGATTCGGCGTCGCGCACCTTCGCCGCCGCCTATCAACTCGCGCAGATCGAGGCGCGGAGCGAGATCGAGGCGCTGGCCAAGGGGGCGGGGTTCGCGGACCGCTCGTCCGAGCGCCTGTTCCGCCGCCATCTCGCCAGCTATTTCGCGGCGGCGGTGATGATGCCCTATGCGCGCTTCCTGCGGGCCTGCGAGACGACGGGCTATGACGTCGAGCTGTTGCAACGCCGCTTCGGTGCCGGCTTCGAACAGGTCGCGCACCGGCTGACGACGCTGCACCGCGTCGGCGCGCGCGGCCTGCCCTTCTTCCTGATCCGGATCGATCGCGCCGGCCAATGTTCGAAGCGCTTCTCGGGCGCCAGCGCCTCGCCGCTCGCCGAGGCGGAGGGGCGGTGCCCGCTCTGGCGGCTGCATCACGCCTTCGACCGGCCGGGCAGCCTCGCGGTGCAATTGGTCGAGCTGGAGGATGGCGCGCGCTGGCTGACGATCGCGCGCACGGTGACGCCGCAGCGGCGGCGCTACGGCGGCGTGCTCGCCGAATTCGCGGTCGGGCTGGGCGTGGCGGCGGAGCTGGGCGGGGCGCTCGCGGTGGCGCGCGGCGTCGACCTCAAGGGCGATGCGACGCCGATCGGGCTCGGCTGCCGCGCGTGTCAGCGCACCGACTGCCCGCAGCGCTCGGCACCGCCCGCCGGCCGGGCGCTTCTGATCAACGAGCGCGACCGGGGTGTCTCGGGCTTCACCTTCACCGGAGACTGACAGTAAATATCCACACAGAAATACAGACATGACGCGTCAATAGCGACATATTCACTGGTTTTTTGGCTGAAATTGCGATGTCCGTCCTGTAAGGTTGATTACACATCTACGCATCTCCCGCAGCGAGGATGCGACATGACCTACCAGCAGCAGATCGGCGCCGCCCACCAGCTCATCGGCGGACAGGCGACATGGGGCGGCATCGACGCCGAGTCGGTGGCGCGCATGCAGCTCCAGAACCGGTTCCGCACCGGGCTCGACATCGCCCGCTACACCGCGGCGATCATGCGGCGCGACATGGCGGCCTATGACGCCGATCCTGCCGCCTACACCCAGTC
>JBKBTU010000339.1:0-2197 GCA_046290715.1 Sphingomonas sp.
ACGACGGGCGTCTTCACCTGAATCTTGGCCATGTCTCGCATCCTATGGGAGGGGATTTTGCCAGCCGTCTAGGCACAAGCGGGCAGGGGATCAACCATCGCCACGTCGCGAACGTTGTGTTGCCCGAAGGTCACGGTTACACCTGCCGGTCATGCCATCGCTCGAAAAGCCCCCCCACACGCCGCTGCCCACGACGACGGTCAAGTGGCGCTTCCCCTCCGTGCATCCCGAGGGCCATAAATACGCCGCCATCGCGCTCGGCATCACCCTGCTTGGCACGGTGCTGACCAAGGTGCTGTTCTGGCCGCTCCTCGCGGTCGTCGTCTGGGTGCTCACCTTCTTCCGCGACCCCATCCGTACGACGCCGACCGGCGAGGGCCTGATCATTGCCCCGGCGGACGGCCTCGTCACGATGATCCAGAAGGTCCCCGTTCCCCGCGAACTCGTCGGCGAACTCGGCGAAGCGCCGCTGACGCGCGTGTCGATCTTCATGTCGGTGTTCGACGTCCACATCAACCGCACGCCGATCGCCGGCACGATCCGCCAAGTCGTCTATATCAGCGGCAAGTTCCTCAACGCCGACCTCGACAAGGCCTCCGACGAGAACGAGCGCCAGCATATCGTCGTCGAGGGGCGCGACGGGCGCCGCATCGGTTTCACCCAGATCGCCGGGCTGGTCGCGCGCCGCATCGTGCCGTTCGTCAAGCCGGGCGACATGGTCGCGACCGGCCAGCGGATTGGCCTCATCCGTTTCGGCAGCCGTGTCGACGTGTTCCTGCCCGACGACATCGTGCCCCAGGTCACGCTGGGTCAGCGATCGATCGCGGGTGAAACCGTCATCGGCCGCGTCGGCGGCACCCCCATCACCGGCATCGCGCAGTAATGGATGTGCTTCCTCCACGCCGGCGCTTGCCGCGCCGACCGCGCGGGCTGCCGCTGCGCGCGGTCGCGCCCAATGCGGTTACCGCCCTGGCCTTGTGTTCGGGGCTGAGCGGCGTCCGCTTCGCGATCGGCGGCGAGTGGCAGAGCGCGGTAACGATGATCATGGTCGCGGGAGTCCTCGACGGCCTCGACGGACGGATCGCGCGAATGCTCCACGGCGAGAGCCGGTTCGGCGCCGAACTCGATTCGCTGTCCGATGCGATATCGTTCGGCGTGGCGCCTGCGCTCATCATGTATCTGTGGTCGCTCGCCGCCCTGCCGCGCATCGGTTGGATCAGCGCGCTCATCCTCGCCGTGTTCTGCGCGCTGCGTCTGGCCCGCTTCAACGCCGCGATCGACGCAGACGACCAGCCGCATAAGTCCGCCGGTTTCCTGACTGGCGTACCTGCACCCGCAGGGGCGGGGCTCGCGATGCTGCCGCTCTACTTCTGGTTCTGGACGGACCAGCCGGTCTTCGCATCGCCCTGGCTGGTCGCGCCGTGGGTGGCTTTCGTAGCGCTGCTCATGGTCTCGAGCGTCGCGACCTTCTCGTGGACCTCGCTGCGGCTGCGCCGCACCGTCCGCTTCGAGGCGATCGCTGCCGTCGTTCTGCTCGGCGCCGCGCTCGTTTCGGCGCCCTGGCATACACTGAGCGCGATCTGCCTCGGTTATCTGCTCACGATCCCGTTCAGCATCGCGAGCTATGCCCGCGTCAGGCGGCTGCGTTCAGCCGGCGAACGCCCGCAGGCACCGGAGCAGACGCCCAGCGCCTGACGGCGATACGGCGCTCGGCAGATGCCAGCTGCGACAGGGGCGTGAAGGCGGGTTCGACATGGCCGGCTGCGAGACGCACGATCCGCTGCCATTGCGGTGCGACGGTGGCGGCGATCACGCCGGCCGCAGCGAAAAAGGCACCGGTGAAAATGAAAACACTGACGATTGCAACCATCGAACCAACTCCCTGCCAGGCGCGCGAGCAACCTGTGGATAACTCGCTTAACCATTGTTTTGTCAGTGAGTTCCATCCGAGTTCCATTTTCCCCGGTCCGGACGCTTCGTAGCGAACATAAACTGGGTTAGACTCGGCGTGTCCACTGTCTGGACGCTGTATGTTCCATTTCCGTTCCACGTGTCAAGCGCGCCTGAACATCTTGCGTTCTGATCCCAAGCCGGCTAATGGCGCGCCCCTCAACCCCGCATGGGAAGCATCATAGCCCGGTGCGTGCGACCGAACGGTCCGCGTCATCCGCTTCCCAGAGGCTCAACCGGAAGGAGT
>JBKBTU010000340.1:0-2195 GCA_046290715.1 Sphingomonas sp.
TCCGGCTTCGCGGAGATCGACACGTTCTTCTCACGCAGATGCGGAACGAGCGTCGGGTCCTGGATCGGATAGGTGCGGAACTTGTCGCCGCTCGAATAGGTGCCGGTGATGACGTCGCGACTGATCGCCACGTCCTTCACCGTGCCCTCGTCGACCTGGTCGAGGAATTTCGAATAGGCGACCGTGTTGCCGCTGCCGGCGCTGGTACGCCCGTCGAACATCGTCACGAACAGCGCGAGCGCGAGCAGGATGCCGACCCAGATCAGCAGGCTCTTCATCCAGGGATTGCCGCCCCCGTTGCCGCCATCATTCCCGCCGTCGCCGCGCGGCTGCTTGTCGTTGTCGTTCATGGAAAGCCTTTCAGCCGCCAAGATAAGCGCAAGCCGGTTAATGGCAATGGAACGACCCGGTTGATTCGCCGATCAGTGTGACCGACGGGCCGGTGCGGGCCGAAATCGCCAGCTATCACCCTGCGGAATGCCCACGATCCCTGCCTGCGTCGCGCGCTTGCCGGCGGCGAGCGCATCGAGCAGCGCCTCGATATTGGCCGAATCACTCCATTTGGGCGCGCTCAGTCCCGCCGACTCGATCACGTCGCCGATCGCTCGCCGCACCAGACGGCGCCGCAACTCGCGCGGCAGCCCGGCCATGTCGATGCGCACGCCCTGCCCGCTCGATTCGGCACGCGCGGTCCACAGCCAGTCGACGATCGCCCGCACGTCGCCATCGGCCTCCGCCAGCGCCGCCGCGGCGCGGGCGAGCTGCGGCGGCCCCAGCCATTCGTTGGCGTCGAGCAGCCGGCGGAAGCGGGTGCGGTCGTGCGCGGGATCGTGGTTGGAGGGATCGTCGACGAACGGCACCTCCGCCCGACGGACGATCGCGCGCAACTCGGCGCGGCGCCATTCCAGCACCGGCCGCAGCACCACCACGCCGTCGATCACCGCCCGCGGCCGCACCCCCGCCAGCCCCGCAATCCCCGATCCTCGCGCGGCGCGCATCAGGAACGTCTCCGCCTGGTCGTCGACGTGGTGCGCGGTCGCCAGCGCCTCCGCGCCGATCACGCGCGCATGCGCGGCGAGCAGGCCGTAGCGGGCATGGCGCGCCGCCGCCTGGATGCTCGCCCCGGTGATCGGATCGCTTGGGGTCAGCGTCGCATGCGGGACGCCGATGCGCGCGCAATGATCGGCGACCATCGCCGCCTCCGCCGCCGCCTCGGGGCGCAGGCGGTGATCGACGCTCGCGGCGGCGATCCGGTCACCGAACGCGGCATGCGCAAGCGTCAGCATCGCCATGCTGTCCGGCCCGCCGGACACGGCCAACAGCACGCGCGCAACGGGATCGTGTCCCAGCGCGCGTGTCAGGTCGCCGTGGAACCGCTCCGCCTCCAGGGCGAAGGGGTCACTTGCACTTGGCGGCGGTACGGCCCTTCTCGACATCGGCCTTCATGCTCGAGGAAATCTTGGTGCCGTAGACATCGGTCAGCTCGCCATAGACCTTGCACGCATCGGCCGGCTTGTTGAGCTTCATCAGCGCCTGGGCGAGATAATAGAGGCTGTCGGGCGCACGCTCGCCGTCGGGCATCTTCTTGTAATTGTCGTAGAAGGCCATCGAGGCGAGGCTCGGCTTGCCTTCGTCCAGATAGGCGCGACCGAGCAGATTCTGCGCATAGCTCGCGCGGCGGTGCTTGGGATAGGTGGCGACCACCTTCTTGAGCTGTGCCTCGGCCTGCGGATATTGCTTCGCCGCCCACAGGCGATAGCCATACAGATACTCGTCCTCGGGCGTGTCGCCGCTCGACGGTTTCGTCACCTGCGCGGCATCGCCGGCGGCACGCGTATCGGACGCGGCGGTGTCGCCGCTGGCGGCGACCGCTGCGGGCGTCGCCTTCGGCGGGGTCCGCGCGGGGCGCACGGGCGCCGGCTGATCGTCGCCGAGCGGTGCCGACGCGGGCGTCTCGGCGAGCGCCGGCGTCGCCGACAGCGTCTTCAGCTTCGCATCGGTGCTGCGCTTATAGGCCTCGAACTGATCCTGCAGCTGGCGCACCTTGTAGCCGTTCTGCTCGATCTGGTCGGTCATCGACGCCATCTGCTGCTCGAGCGCGGTGACGCGGCTGGTGAGGTCGGCGACCGCGCTAGTGGCGGGCACGCCGCCGACCGTCTGCGGCGTGTCGGGACGCGTGATCTCGGGCTGCAGAT
>JBKBTU010000341.1:0-2174 GCA_046290715.1 Sphingomonas sp.
GCCTGCGGCGGGTTCGGGCAGCGGTATCGCGGCGATCTCGATCCGACCCGGCGCGGCGAGTACCGCAGCCTCCATTACCGTCATGCAACCTCCATCAATATGATCGGTCGGACACCGGTCGCACGACCGCGCGTTGGTCCAACTGTATGAAACTGCTCGATATCCTGCTCGGCCGACGGCTCGCCAACCGCGAAGGGGAAGAGCGCAAGATCGGCTGGGCGGCGGGCGTGCCGGCGATGGGCCTCGACGGCCTCGGCTCCTCGTCCTACGGGCCGGAGGCGGCGCTCACCCTGCTGATGCCGCTGGGCGCGTTCGGGGTCGCGGCACTGGGCTGGGTGATCGGGCCGATCGTCGCGCTGCTCGCCATCCTCTACCTGTCGTATCGCCAGACGATCCTCGCCTATCCAAGCAATGGCGGCGCCTACACCGTCGCGCGCACGAACCTGGGGCCGATGGCGGGACTCGTCGCCGCGGCGGCGCTGATGATCGACTACGTGCTCAACGTCGCGGTCGGCATTTCGGCGGGCGTCGGCGCGCTCACGTCGTCGCTGCCGGCGCTGCAGCCATGGACGCTCGAACTGTGCCTCGGCATCCTCGCCCTGGTCGCGCTCGCTAATCTGCGCGGTACGCGCGAAGCGGGGTGGCTGTTCGCGGCGCCGACCTATCTTTTCCTGCTGAGCTTTCTCGGGCTGATCGGCTGGGGCCTGGTACGGCTCGCGATCGGCGATGCCGCGCCGGTCGTCCCGCCGACGCCGCTGCCCGCTGCCGCGGAGCCGATCGGCCTCTGGTTGCTGCTGCGCGCCTTCGCCGCCGGCTGCACCGCGATGACCGGGGTGGAGGCGGTGTCCAACGGCGTCGGCGCGTTCCGCGAGCCGGTGGTGCGCGAGGCGCATCGCACGCTGACCGTCATCTGCCTGGCGCTCGGCCTGCTCCTCGCCGGCGTCGCGGCGGTCGCGCACGGCTACGGCATCGGCGCGATGGACCAGACGCAGCCGGGCTATCGCAGCGTCCTTTCGCAGCTCGCCGGCGCGGTGGCGGGGCACGGCCCATTGTTCTACGTCGCGATGACGAGCCTGCTTTGCGTGCTCTGCCTGTCCGCCAACACCAGCTTCGTGGGCTTCCCGCGCATCTGCCGGCTCGTCGCGCTCGACGGCTATCTGCCGGGCAGTTTCGCGGTCGCCGACCGGCGGCTGGTCTTTTCGGTCGGCGTCGTCTTCCTGACGGTGACCGGCGCGGCGCTGCTGATCGTCTTCGGGGGCATCACCGATCACCTGATTCCGCTGTTCGCGGTCGGCGCCTTTCTGACCTTCACGATGAGCCAGCTCGGTATGGTGGCGCACTGGCGCCGCGAGGGGGACCGGCGGCGCCTCGCGATTAATGCGGTCGGCGCGGCGACCACGATCCTCGCCCTGGCGGTGATCGTCGCCGCCAAGTTCGCAGAGGGCGCATGGATCGTCGTGCTCGCCATTCCGCTGACGATCGGCGTGCTGATCGCGATCCGCCGCTATTACGATCGACTGGCCCGACGTCTCGCACCGACCGGCGATTTCGACGTCGACGAGACGGCCCCGCCGACCGTGCTCGTCGCGTACGAAGAGCGCAGCCGGATGACCGACCGGGCCCTGCGCTTCGCGATGACGCTGTCGCCCGACGTGCTGGCGGTACATCTGTTCCGCCTCGCCGGCCCCGATCAGGAGGAGGACCTGGCCGCGATCCGCTGCACCTTCGCCGAGCAGATCGCCGCGCCCGTCGAGGCACGCGGCCTCGTCCCGCCGCGCCTGGTCATGGTGCCCGCGCCCTTTCGCGAGATCCACGGCCCCCTGCTCGAACTGGTCGAGCGGATCGACGCCGAGACGCCGGGGCGTTCGGTGGCGATCATCATCCCCGAGCTGGTGCTGCGCCACGGCTGGCAACGGCTGCTTCACAGCCGCCGTTCGGCGCGGCTGCGCACCGCGCTGCTCGCGCATGCCGGGCCGCGGCTGATGGTCATCACCTCGCCGTGGCGGTCTTGACGCTGACCGCAGGCGCATAGCGGTCGATCATCCAGGCGCAGAAGTCGGCGAATTGCTGTGGGTCGCGGGGTGCGCTCGTGTGATGCGGCTGTACGCCGAGATGCTCGGGCGTGAAGCAGAAGGTGACCGTCACCTCGAAATCGGCGAGCGCCTCCATCTGCC
>JBKBTU010000342.1:0-2167 GCA_046290715.1 Sphingomonas sp.
TCATGGACGGTCGCACCCGCGCCGCCGGCGCCGTGGGCGGCCGCCCCCCGCCGCCCTAGCCCGGCGCGCACGCCCGGCGGGGGGTGGGGGCGGGCCCCCCCCGGGGGCGCAGCGGCCGGGGCGCGGGGGGGGGGGCCCGCGCCCCCGCGGCGACGATCGCGCGGGCGACGCGGCGCGACTTGGGCTCGTCGCCATAATGGTAGAGCACGTCGGCGATCTCGCCCTCGTCAGCGGTATTGACGAAGTCGGCGGCGCTCATCCCCGCCTGCGCCATCCGCATGTCGAGCGGACCGTCGGCCTGGAACGAGAAGCCGCGCTCCGCCTGGTCGAGCTGCATCGAGGACACGCCGATATCCATCGTCAGCCCGTCCACCGGCGCGTCGAGCGCAGCCTCGAGCGCCGAGAAGTCGCTGTGCACCAGCGTCAGGCCGGGCAGGTCGGCGGCCTGCCCGGCGCGAATCGCGTCGGGATCGCGATCGAAGGCGACGACCCGCGCACCGGTGGCGAGGATCGCGCGCGTGTAGCCGCCCGCGCCGAAGGTCGCATCCACCATCGTCTCGCCCGGGGCGGGGGCGAGCGCGGCGATCACCTCGTCGAGCAGCACGGGGATGTGGGGGGCGTCAGTCAAGCGCGATCCCCTTGTCCTGGCAGTAATAGCGGCAGGCGGCGACCATCTGCGGTGCGATGCCGGGGGTGGAGAGCAGCGTCTTGGGATCCCAGATCTCGATATAGTCGAGCGTTCCCCAGAAGAAGGCGTGGCCGCCGATATTGGCGTAGAAGCGCGGGAAACCGGGCATGATGAAGCGCCCGGAGCCGTCGAACGGCACCGCTTCGCCGTTGGCGCCGCCGCGCTTGATATTATGATCGACCTTGCCGTCGGGGCCGCGCGACAGGGCGACGCGCTCGTTCAATTCGCGCTTCAATTCGGCGATATAGGCGGGATCGTAAGCGATGAGGCAGGGCTGATCCTCGTGCGCGGCGATGATGACGGTGCCGCCGTCCTTGCCATCGGCGCGGGGCGCGTTCTCGGCGAGCGTGCTGCGCAGCGCATTGGGGATGGCGACGCGACCCTTGTCGTCGACAAGGGCGAGTCCGCTTCCCTGATAATCGCCCCTTTCCGACACGCCCGTCTCGCACCCTGACGCGCACGGCCCACCGTTTCGAAAAGTAGCCTTTCGCCACCCTTCGACCCCTTGCGCGAACGCAAAACGGTGATGCCTGCCCCGTTGTTAGCCGTTTGGTACCAACAGCTACCCGGGGAAGCAACGGGATATTTGGGGATTACGCGGGAAATCGAACCCGTTTCCAGTCAGCCGGGCGGGGGATCACCCCATTTCGAGGCGACGAACATAGCCCGTGCACGGCCCGTTATGAGCTGGCCGGCAGGCGCATGCAGGTCCGTCCCCGGATTTCCCCGACCGTCGCTCATTTCGCGGCCTGGCTGTTGGTGGTGGAGGGCGCGACACCGAGTTCGGCGAGGGGCTCGCTCGACTCGTCTGACGGCGCCGCAGCGGTCCCGGTGTTGGTGATGGCGATGTTGGCGACGACGTCGGGCTGCGCCGCGCCGGCGGCGGCGACCGGCCGCTCGCGCGTCGCCGAACCGAGGATCGCCGCGGCGACCGCGATCAGCAGCACCACGGCGACAAGACCGATGAGGCCGACCTTGATCCGCTGCATCGTCTGGTGAGGGTCTCGCACGGCTCTCATCTTGCCGCGCTGCTGTAACGCTTCATCACGCCTTTGTCGAATACGGCCTTATGCCAGGCCCTTGGCGGCCCGCCATGCGGGGTCGTGCAGCGTCGACAGATAGCGGAAACCGGTGTCGCAGAGGATCGTCGCGATCCGCTTCCCCGGCCCCAGCCGCTCGGCGAGCCGCACCGCGCCCGCGACGTTGATCCCCGACGACAGGCCGAGGCACAGCCCCTCCTCGTCCAGCAACCGCCGGACCCAGCGATACCCCTCCTGATCGGAGATGCGAAACTGCGTGTCGATCGGCGCGCCGTCCAAATTGGCGGTGATCCGCCCCTGCCCGATCCCCTCGGCAACCGACGTGCCTTCGCTGCGCAGCTCGCCGTTCTCGTAATATTCGTAGAGCGCGGCGCCGTGCGGATCGCTGAGCGCGATGCAGACGCGCTCGTCCTTCGCCTTCAGCCCCAGGCCGACGCCC
>JBKBTU010000343.1:0-2165 GCA_046290715.1 Sphingomonas sp.
CGCTACGTCGAGCGCGGTCGCGAGCGGCTGAGCGCGCTCGCCCGGCTGCTGCCGAAGCGCGACGCCTTGCTCGGCCCGCAGCGCCAGCGCGCGGACGAGGCGGGGCAGCGGCTGACCCGCGGGCTGGAGCGACGCGTGACGCTGGCGAGGGGCGCGCTCGATCGGTCCGCTGGCGCGCTGCGCCCGGCAGTGTTGCAGCGCCAGGTCGACCGCGACCGCGACCGGCTCGCCGCGATATGGCGGCTGGTGCAGTCGCTCAATCCCGATGCGGTGCTCGATCGCGGCTATGCGCGGGTGACCACGCGCGAGGGGCGGACGCTCGCTTCCGCGGCGGCGGTGCGAGAAGCGGGCGCGGTCACGCTCCGCTTCCGCGACGGCAGCGTCGACGCCGCGGTCGCCGACGGCACCGTGCCGATGCCCGCGAAGGTTGAGCGCAAGCCGCCCAAGCCCCATGTCGCCGCCAAGGCCGACCAGCCGACCCTGCTCTGATACGGACCCGTCATGCTCGTTTCCAATTCCGATCGCGCCGCCCGCCTCCATTACATGGCCAACGGCTTCCGCGTCCTGACCCCCGGCGATCACGTCGTCTGCGCGGTCACCGGCGCGCGCATCCCGCTCGACGCCCTGCGCTACTGGAGCGTCGCCCGGCAGGAGGCCTATGCGACCGCCGCGATCGCCAGCGAGGCGCTCGCGCCGCAATGATGCTGCGTGCCGTGCTCGCGCCGTTGCTGATGCTGGCGGCCGGCGCTGCCGGCGCGGGCGGTGCGGTGCCGCAGAACGTGACGGTACCGGCTGCCGACAGCGGGTTCCGCTGGACCGGCAGCCTGACGCAGGGCGGATTGATCGTCGGCACCGCGCCGCGCGGGGCGACCGCGGTGACGCTCGACGGCCGGCCCATACCGCTTGCGCCCGACGGCCGCTTCCTCGTCGGGTTCGACCGCGATGCCGGGCCGTCGGCCGAGCTTGCCGCGGTGCTCCCCGACGGCCAGCGCGTGATGCTGCCGCTGGCGATCGCGCCGCGCGCATGGCGCATCGAGCGGCTGAACACGCTGCCGCGCTTTCCCGCGCCGGACCCGGTAATGGCGGCGCTCCGCCCCGCCGAACTCGCCGCGATCGCGGCCGCGCGCGCCAAGGCGACCGACGCCGCCGGCTGGCGCCAGCCGTTCCGCTGGCCCGCCATCGGCCGCATCTCCGGCCTGTTCGGCGCGCAGCGCATCTACCGCGGCGAACCGGGCAGCTATCATTCGGGGACGGACATCGCCAAGCCGGCGGGCGCGGTCGTGGTCGCTCCGGCGGACGGCGTGGTGATCCTCGCCGCCGACCATCCCTTCACGCTGGAGGGCAATCTGCTGATGATCGACCATGGCGACGGCCTCAACAGCGCCTTCCTCCACCTGTCGCGGATCGACGTCGCCGTCGGCGACCACGTCCGCCAGGGCCAGCCGATCGGCGCGGTCGGCGCCACCGGCCGCGCGACCGGCCCGCACCTCCACTGGAGCCTGCGCTGGCGCGACGCCAAGCTCGATCCGCTGCTGGTGGCGGGGGCGATGCCGGGTGGGTGATGCCTGTTGCGTGATCAGCCCGGTCGACGATGCCGGATCATTGGGCAGAGCCAAGCTGAATTTAGGACCAAGTGCGGCAGTATATGTGTCATTATAGCGACACTCTGCATCAAAGATGATGGTCATCAAGAAACCTGGGTTTACACCCCAATTTCCCATCCGCATTCCTGTCGCCATGTCTCTTGGGAGCCGCGCCGCGGCTTAGGGGGGCTTGGCAAAACCTGGGGGCACGACATCGCGACAGCGGGCGGCGATCCAGGTCAAGCGAGGGAAAACCATGACCACGATCACCCGTTTCACGCGCAAGGCCGCGCTGCTCGCCGCAGCGACCCCTTTCGCGCTTCTGTGCGCCGGCACCGTGTCGGCGCAGACCAGCGCATCGCCGACGCCGCCGCCCGCGACGCAGGACACCCTGCCCGCCGCGCAGCAGAATGCCGAAGCCCGCGCCGATGCCGGCGTGCTGCCCGAGACCACCAGCGACGACCAGTCGGGTGGCAGCGACATCGTCGTCACCGGCTCGATCATCCGCGGTGCCGACGTCGGCCCGTCGCCGGTGTCAACGATCACCGCCGAGAACCTCGACGCACGCGGCATCAACACCGT
>JBKBTU010000344.1:0-2154 GCA_046290715.1 Sphingomonas sp.
CAGTTCAATGACCGCTTTGGCCATGATGCCGGGGACGCCGTACTGCGCGCGGTCGGCCAAGTGCTGCGCGCTTCAGTGCGCGAAGGCGGGCTGGCATTCCGCTATGGCGGCGAGGAGTTCGCGCTGCTCCTCCCCGGCCTCGACGTCGAGCGAGCGCAAGCGCGCGCCGAGGTGATCCGGCAACGCGTAGCGCAGATCAGCGTAGCTCATGAAGGGGTCAATCTCGGCCCGATCACCCTGTCGGCCGGGGTCGCGTCGACGCCGCTGCACTGTCCCCCAGTGAAGCTGATCGCCGCAGCCGATGCTGCGCTGCTTCGTGCCAAGCAGGCGGGGCGTGACCGCGTGGTGACGGCGGCTGTACGGGACGCCAGCGAGCTTGCAGCCTGATGCCTACGCGTTCTTCGACACGCGGGCGTGCGGGATGCCACAGCTGCTGATCGTAACAGGCGGCCACAACCCTAAAGAGCGCCTCTGCCCAGCGCAGTTTGCGGCGCTTGAGACCCATAAACAGCCGTTCAGGCGGGTAATCGCATTGCCCGCAAGCAGACGCTCGTTCATGTGACCGCTTTGACTAAGACGATCGTCTTGAACTTCGAATGATTTGTTTAGGCGAAAGGTACATCGGTCCGTCCGCGGCCAAGCGCCTGCAACGTGGTCATGCCTGCGCGGTCGGCCTGATCACGATCTCGCCGACGTTCACGCCCGCGGGCTGTCCAATGGCGTAGGCGATTGCCTCGGCGATGGATTCCGGCGGCATGGCGATCGATCCGCCTGCCGCGATCTGCTCCCGCAGCACCTCATCGCGGATGTGGTCGGCGAAGCCGGTGGCTGTAAAGCCGGGCGTGAGTGTGGTGACGCGCAGGTCGCCGGCAAGCTCCTGGCGCAGCCCGTCGCAGATCGCGACAACGGCCGCCTTCGTACCTGAGTAGACTGCCATGTTCGGGACGATCTTGCGCGCCGCCGTTGACGCCACCGCGATGAAGTGGCCGGAACCCTGGTCGCGGAAGATCGGCAGTGCCGCGGCAATGCTCCACAGGACGCCCTTGACGTTCACGTCCACCATCGTCTCCCAGTCGTCCAGCGCAAGCGCGTCGACCGGGCCAATCGGCATGGCACCCGCATTGGCGATGAAGACGTCAAGGCGACCGAAGGTCGTGACCGCGTGCTGCGCCAACATGGCTACGTCCTCGCGCCGGCGGACGTCGACCGGAACACAGGTTGCCGCGCCGTCACTCGCCGTGATCTGGTCGACAAGGCGCCGCAGCCGGTCCTGGTTTCGCGCGCCCATCACCACCTTCGCGCCTCGCTCGGCGAGATATCGGGCTGTCGCCTCGCCCATTCCGCCGCTCGCCCCGGTGATCGCCACCACCGCACCTTCAATCTGCATTGTGCTCTTCCTTCCGTGTTGCGCGGGTCAAGGACCCATGCAGCATCAATCGCACCTCTTAGGCGCTTCGAGGATGGGACGTCCCATTCGGGAAGCGGACGCCGGTCATCTCCTCGGAGACCTGCCAGAGGTGCGCCGCCACGTCCTGATCCAGCGCCTGCGGCGGAATCCTCGCGAGGGTCGGATAGCCGCGTACCTCGGCGATGCCGTCCGGCCCGTAATAAGCGCCCCCGGCCCCATCCAGCGCAGTCGCGGCGTAGAGCGTCGGCAACGCGCCGCGATCGGCCGGCTGGAACAAGAATGGCAGCAGCGTCCGCGCGAGCCCGTGGGCGCTGCGACGGCCGGGCCCGTTGTGAAGCAGGTCCGTCCGCGCGACGCCAGGATGCGAGGCGATGCTGACAATGCCCAAGCCCGCGGCGTCGCTTCGCCGCTGCAGCTCCAGCGCAAACATCAGGCAGGCGAGCTTCGACTGGCTATACGCCTTCATTGCCGCATAGCTGCGCATAGAATTCAGGTCATCAAAGTCGATGGCCCCTGCACGCGCAGCCACGCTCGACAGAGAGACCACGCGCGCGCCTGCGCGCAAGATTGGCAGAAGATGCGCCGTAAGGGCGAAGTGGCCGAGGTGGTTGGTCCCGAGCTGCAATTCGAAGCCGTCGGCGGTCACCTTCCGACGCGGCGGGACCATCACGCCAGCGTTGTTGATCAGCATGTCGACGCTCTCATGACGCTGGGTAATGCGAGCGGCGAACGCCGTGACCGAAGCG
>JBKBTU010000345.1:0-2133 GCA_046290715.1 Sphingomonas sp.
TGAAGGTCGGCGAGGATCGTCGTCGGGCGCGCGAATTCCTTTTCGAGCGCGCGGATCGCCGCGATCACCGCGACCTTGGACTGCTGGTCGCCGTGGCTCATGTTGACGCGGAAGGCGTCGGCGCCCGCCTGGAACAGCGTCGCGATCATCTCGGGGGTGTTGCTCGCAGGACCCAAGGTCGCAAGCACGCGCACTTTCCGCGAACGGGGCGCAATGGCAGTGGTCATCGAAAAGGCTCCTGGGGAATGGCCGGCTCCCCCTCTAGATACTATCTATGCGCGATCAACCTTCGAAGGATCGCCGCGTGACCGACACACTCGATGCCCTGCCCGATGCGGTCGCCGCGCAGGCGTTCCGCCGCCTCGTCCGCCATTTGCGCCACCGCACCGATGCGCAGAACGTCGACCTGATGGGCCTCGCCGGCTTCTGCCGCAACTGCCTGTCCGACTGGATCGAGGAAGCGGGCGGAATGTCGAAGGCGGCGGCGCGCGAGACGGTCTACGGCATGCCGCAGGCGGAGTGGAAGGCGCGCTACCAAACCGAGGCGAGCCCCGAGCAGCTCGCCCGCATGGAGGAGAGCGTGAAGCGCAACGCGGACCGCGAGGAAGCGCTGGACGAGGCGCTCGACGAGAGCTTCCCGGCGAGCGATCCGCCGGCGATGACCGAGCCCGGGCGGGGGTGAGCGCCGGGCTTGAGCCGGACGTGGTAAACGCCTAAACGCCCGCCCCTGCCGGCAGCTGTGCCGGCAACTTTTTCACGTGCCGGCGATGGCGCCGGCATCCTTTTCACGCGAATCAAGAAGGGCCGCAGGCTTTGCGGCGGGGTGGGACGATGGCGGAAGACCGGCAAGAGGGCATGGGCGGCGGACACGTCGCGGCGGACGAACTGCGCCTCCTCATCGAGCGCGCCGAGCGCCTCGAGGAAGAGAAGAAGGGCATCCAGGACGACATCAAGGACGTGATGGCCGAGGCGAAGGGCCGCGGCTACGATCCCAAGGCGATCCGCAAGATCCTCTCGATCCGCAAGAAGAAGAAGGAAGAGTATCAGGAGGAGGAGGCGATCCTCGAGGTGTATATGCAGGCGCTGGGGATGATCTGACCGACCGGGCGGGGGGGCCCCCCCCCGGGGGGGCGTCGCGGCGGCCGCCCTGCGCCTTAGAACCGGAACGCTGCCGTGGCGCGCAGCGAATGCCAGCGGAACTTGTCGTCCGAGCGGCGGAAGTCGGTCGAGGTGCCGCCCGACGCCAGCACGAAGGGGTTGGTCGCCGGCGCGGTGCCCTGCGTCACCCGCACGCGATAGTCGTCGTCCTGATACTGGTGGAAGGTATATTCCATGCCGATCGAGAAGTTGCGGCCGAGCTTCTGCTCGACGCCGCCGCCGCCGACGATGCCGAACTGCTTGCGCTTGCCGAACTGCGCGAAGCTGTTGGCGGTGTTGGTCGAGGTGAAGCTGCGATCGATGTTGGCATAGCCCGGACCGAAGGTGCCGTAGAACAGCGTCGTGCCCGGCGCATAGCCGATGCGGCCGCGGATGCTCGCTTCCCACTTGACGTCGCGCGTCATCACGTAATTGGCCGGCGTCGTCGAGAACGCGCTGACGCTGTCGTTGATCTCGGTCTTGCCGAATTCGCCGAGCGCACCGATCACGATGTTGCCCGACTGCGAATCCATGCCGATGCGGCCGTAATAGGACCAGCCGTCCTTGTCGTTGCGGCAGCCGGCGGGCAGCGGCGTCGCGCCCCCTGCACGGCCGTTGCAAAAGCCGGGCGAGAAGGCGTTGGCGCCGGCTGCGGTCGTGACCGTGTCGCCGAAGCTGCCGTTGGATCCGCGATCGAACAGGATCCTGGAGCCGACGTCGTTGGGCTGTACATCATAACCGCCGGCCGCACCGATATAGATGCCGTTGAACGGCGCGTCGTCGGTCATCTCCTGCGCCTGAGCGGCGGTGGCGAAGCTGGCGGCGGCGAGGGCGCCGAGCACGGTCGGGCCGTCCCACCCGACGCTCGGGTGCGCGGCGACGCCGACGGGCTTGTCGATCACGACGAGGTCGTCGTCGTCATGGACGATGCGGAGGTTCTCGACGGCGATCGGCTCGATCGAGGGCTCGCGGCGGGGCTCCCACGAGACCTCGAGC
>JBKBTU010000346.1:0-2133 GCA_046290715.1 Sphingomonas sp.
TCGAAATAGACTTCGGTCTTGCCCGATCCGGTGACGCCGTCGAGCAACGTCGGGTGGAAGTCATGCGCGGCGACGTGCGCGACGAGCGTATCGGCGGCGGCCTGCTGCGCATCGGCCAGCGTCGGCGGGCCGAAACCGGGATCGGGGTGCGGGTAGGGGCTGTCGATATCGACCTCCACCGCCTCGATCGCACCCGATTTGACGAGGCCGCGGATGACCGCGTCGGAGACGTCGGCGATGCTGGCGAGCTCGCGGATCAGGCCCTGGCGATCGCCGATCCGCTCGAGCGCCTGTTCGCGCTGCGGGGTGAGGCGGGGCGGCACGACGCCCGTGGCGCGATATTCGGTCGCTGTCCGGGCGCCCTCCAGCGCCGAGGTCGAGGCGAGCGCCATGCGGACGACCGCGGCGGGCGGTGCCAGATAATAGTCCGCGGTCCACTCGACCAGCCGGCGCAGCGGCGCGGCGAGCGGCGGCACGTCCACGACGCCGAGCAGCGGACGGAGGCGATTGTCCCCGACCTCGGCATCGGAGGGCAGGCGCTCGGGCTCCCACACCACGCCGAGCAACTGCCGCGGCCCCAGCGGCGCGATGACGATCGAGCCCGGCTCGACATGCGTGCCGGCCGGCACGCGATAATCGAGCGGGCCGAGCGCGGAATTGAGGACGAGGACGCGGGCGCGCGAGGACATGGCACGCCCCATATGGGGGCTCGGCGACTCGGCGTGAAGCGCTAAGCCGCCTTGCGCGGTGCCGCCGGCCTCCGCCCACCGACGCGGGCGCGCTTGGCGGCGTAGAGCACGGCATCGGCGCGCCGGGCGAAATCGCGCAGCGAATGGCAGTCGCCGTCGAACAGCGCCATGCCGACCGAACCGGCGCTGGTCATCGTGATCCCGCCCGCTTCGACCGTGACGCGGAGCGCGGCTTCGATGTCGGCGCGCAGCTGATCGGCCCGTGCGATCCTGGCGGGATCGGTGACGATGATCGCGAATTCGTCGCCGCCGATCCGCGCCGCGAAACAGTCGCGCAGCCACGGCTGCGTGATCGCCGCGCCGGTCAGGCGCAGCACCTCGTCGCCCGCGTCGTGCCCGAGCGAATCGTTGATCCCCTTGAACCCGTCGAGGTCGACGAGCGCGAGCATTAGAGGCGATCCGTCGGCGCGCGCGCGCGTCATCGCCGCATCCAGTTCGCGGTCGAAGGCGGCGCGGTTGGCGATGCCGGTCAGCGCGTCGGTGTCCGCGGACCGGCGCAGCCGGACCTCGAGTGCGTGCCGGTCGGTGATGTCCTGGAATACGCCGACCAGCGCCGCGACCGTCCCGTCGACCGTCTCCGCCTCCGCGGCGGCACGAACGCGGCGCAGCCGTCCGTCGGCGGTGACGAGGTCGGTCTCGAATTCGAACGGCGCGCCCGTCTCGATCGTTCGGGTGATCGTCTCGTTGACCATCGCGCGGGCGTGCGGCGGATAATAATCGAGCGCGTTCGACAGCGGCGGCACCGCGCCGATCGGCAGGCCGTGGATGCGGAAGACGTTGTCCGACCATTCGAGTGTCGAGTCGCCGAGCGACAGTCGCCACGATCCGATCATCGCGATCCGTTCGGCCTGGCGGAAGATGCGGTCGTTGCGCGCGAGCCGGCCGACCATCTCCTCGCCCGCGGTCGCGATCCGCACCGCCTCGAGCGCGGTACGCCGTGCGGCGATCAGCGCCTCGGCGAGGCTGGCGAGATGCTTGAGCGCAGCGTCGCCGGCCGCGTTGAGCGATCGGGGGCTGGTGTCGAGCACGCACAGCGTGCCGATCGGTTGGCGGACACCTTGTCCGTCGGCGACGTGGATCGCAGTGCCGGCGTAGAAGCGCATGCCGCCTTCGGTGACCAGCGGATTGTCGTGGAAGCGCGGATCCGTGCCGAGGTCTTCGACGATCAGCGGCACCGCCTCGCGGATCGTGCGGTCGCAAAAAGCGATGTCCCGGTCGAGTTCGGACGGGCCCGGCGTGGTACGCGCCTTGATCCACAGGCGGTCGCGGTCGATCAGCGTGATCAGCGCAGTCGGGCAGCCCAGCAGCTCCGCGGCCAGCGCCACCACCGCATCGAATTCGCGCTCGGGTTCGCTGTCGAGCAGCGCCAGCGCGTGCAGGGCGG
>JBKBTU010000347.1:0-2127 GCA_046290715.1 Sphingomonas sp.
GACCCCCCCGCTGAGGCGCGGATCCCTCCCTCTCCCGATGGGAGAGGGAGGGATCCGCCGCCGGCGCGGCGCGGATCCCCCCCCCCCCCGCGGGGAGAGGGAGGGATCCGCCGAATGGTCCCCATGAAAGTATTACTTTCATGGGAGCCCGAAGGCGGCGAAGGGTAAGGGTAAGGGTGAGGGTGCGACGCGCTGGGTGAGGCACGTTGCTCCGACCCCGCCGATCTGCTTATCTCCCGCCCATGAAGACCCTCCTCGCCGCGAGCCTGCTCGCCTCCGCTGCGGCGCTCGCCGCGCCCGCCGCCGCCCGCCAGCTCACCATCGACGATGTCACCACGCTCAGCCGCATCGGCGCGCCGACCGTGTCCGCGGACGGCCGCTGGCTCGTCTGGGCGCAGCGCGAGACGGATCTCGCCGCCAACCGCGGCCGCTACGACCTCTGGCGCCTCGACCTCTCGCGCAAGGGCGCCAGGCCCGAGCCGCTGCTGAACGAAGCCGAGGTCAACGAGAACGATCCGCAGATCGTCGGCTCGACCGTTTATTTCTCCTCCGACAAGGGCGGCGACGACGCGATCTGGTCGATCCCGGTCGCCGGCGGCGCGCCAAGGAAGCTGACCGGCTTCCAGGGCGGTTTCGGCGGCTTCAAGGTCGCGCCGACCGGGGATCGCATCCTCGTCTGGGCGGACCGCAAGCCGGGCGCCCCCAGCCTCGCGCCCGCGCTCGAGAAGAAGGATCCGAACGCGGGCGAGGGCCGCGTCTACGACAAGCTCTTCGTGCGCCACTGGGATCGCTGGGTCGACGGAACGCACTCGCAGCTCTTCGTCCTGCCGCTGACCGCGGCGGGTGCGCCGGGCGACGGCGTCGCGATCGAACGCGGCCTCGACGGCGACGCCCCCTCGCGCCCCTTCGGCGGGGCCGAAGAGGTGTCGTGGAGCGCAGACGGCCGGACCGTCTATTTCGCGCTCCGCGTCGCCGGCACCACCGAGCCCTTGTCGACCAATCTCGACATCTGGTCCGCGCCGGCCGACGGCTCGGCCGCGCCGGTCAACCTCACCGCCGCCAACCGCGCGACCGACAATCTGCCGATCGTTTCACCCGACGGCCGCAGCCTCGCCTGGTTCGCGATGAAGCGGCCCGGCTTCGAAGCGGACCGGCAGGTGCTGATGCTCCGCGATCTTGCGACGGGGCAGGTGCGTGCGCTCACCGAGACCTGGGATCGCTCGGTCGGCTCGATCGCCTGGTCGCCCGATTCGAAGCGCATCTACGTCACCGCGCAGGAGCGCCAAGAAAACCCGCTGTTCTCGGTCGATCCGTCGAGCGGCAAGGTCACGCGCCTCACGCAGCAGGGCCACGTCTCGGCGGTGATCCCGACCCACAAAGGCGCCGTGGTCGCGATCAACAGCCTGACCGCGCCCGACGATTTCTACGCCGTCACCGCAAGCGGGAAGGGCAAGCCTGCCCGCCTCACCTCCGTCAACGCCGCCAAGCTCGCCGGCATCGACCTGCCGACCGTCACCCGCTTCAGCTTCACCGGCGCCAACAACGACACCGTCTGGGGCTATGCGGTGAAGCCCTATGGCAGCACCGGGAAGGTGCCGATCGCCTTCATGGTCCACGGCGGCCCGCAGGGGTCGAGCGACAACAGCTGGTCCTACCGCTGGAACCCCGCGGTATTCGCCGGCGCGGGCTATGGCCTCGTCGCGGTCGATTTCCACGGCTCCACCGGCTACGGCCAGGCCTTCACCGACGCGATCAGCAACAATTGGGGCGGCTGGCCGCTCGACGACCTCAAGGCGGGGCTGAAGGCCGCGACCGACACATTCGGCTGGCTCGACGCGAACAACGCCTGCGCGCTCGGCGCCTCCTACGGCGGCTATATGATGAACTGGATCGAGGGCCAGTGGCCCGACCGGTTCAAGTGCATCGTCCAGCACGACGGCGTCTTCGACGCGCGCGCCATGGCGTACGAGACCGAGGAGCTGTGGTTCGACGAATGGGAGCACGGCGGCAAGGCCTATTACGAGGACCCCGCCGCGTTCGAGAAGTGGAACCCGGTCAACTACGTCCAGAACTGGAAGACGCCGATGCTGGTCATCACCGGCGAGAAGGACTTCCGCATTCCCTACA
>JBKBTU010000348.1:0-2101 GCA_046290715.1 Sphingomonas sp.
TTCGTCGCGATGCCGTTCGTGATCGGGATCATGAACTTCGTCGTGCCGTTGCAACTGGGTGTACGCGACGTCGCCTTTCCGACGCTCAACAACGTCAGCTTCTGGCTGACCGCGAGCGGCGCGCTGCTGGTCAACATCAGCCTCGTCGTCGGCGAGTTCGCCAAGACGGGCTGGCTCGCCTATCCGCCGCTGTCGGAGCTGCGCTTCTCGCCCGGCGTCGGCGTCGATTATTACCTGTGGGCCTTGCAGATCTCGGGCGTCGGCACGCTGCTCGCCGGGGTCAACCTCGTCACCACCATCCTCAAGATGCGGGCGCCGGGAATGGGTTACACCCGCATGCCGATGTTCTGCTGGACGGCGCTCGCGTCCAACCTGCTGATCGTCGCCGCGTTTCCGATCCTGACCGCGACCTTCGCGATGCTGCTGCTCGACCGCTACCTGGGCTTCCACTTTTTCACCAACGAGCTCGGCGGCAACCAGATGATGTTCGTCAACCTCATCTGGGCCTGGGGCCATCCCGAGGTCTACATTCTGATCCTGCCCGCGTTCGGCATCTTCAGCGAGGTGGTGTCGACCTTTTCGGGCAAGCCGCTGTTCGGCTATCGCTCGATGATCGTCGCGACGATGGTGATCTGCATCCTGTCGTTCATGGTCTGGCTCCACCACTTCTTCACGATGGGGGCGGGGGCGGACGTCAACGGCTTCTTCGGCGTGACGACGATGATCATCGCGGTGCCGACCGGCGTGAAGGTCTTCAACTGGCTGTTCACCATGTACGGCGGCCGCATCCGCTTCCACGTGCCGATGATGTGGGCGGTCGCGTTCATGATGACCTTCGTCATCGGTGGGATGACCGGCGTGCTGCTCGCCGTGCCGCCCGCCGACTTCGTGCTGCACAATTCGCTGTTCCTCGTCGCTCACTTCCACAACGTGATCATCGGCGGCGTGCTGTTCGGATCGTTCGCGGCGTACAATTACTGGTTCCCCAAGGCGTTCGGCTTCCGCCTCGACGAATACTGGGGGAAGATGGCCTTCTGGCTGTGGGTCGTCGGCTTCTACGTCGCGTTCATGCCGCTCTACGTACTCGGGCTCATGGGCATGACGCGGCGGATGCAGCATTACGACGTTCCCGGCTGGCACCCGTGGCTGGTCGTCGCGGCGTTCGGTGCGGTGCTGATCGCGGGCGGGATCGCCAGTCAGGTCATGCAACTCTACGTCTCGATCCGCCGGCGCAGGGAGCTCGCCGACACCAGCGGCGATCCGTGGGACGGGCGCAGCCTCGAATGGATCACCACCTCGCCGCCGCCGCCGTTCAATTTCGCGGTGCTGCCCAACGTGACCGGCGAAGAGGCCTATTGGGGGATCAAGGGACAGGCGCGGGAGAATAACGAACTGTCCGAAAAGCCGAAGTACGAAGCCTTTCACATGCCGCGCAACTCGCCGACGGGCTTCGTCACCGCCTTCTTCACGACGGCTCTGGGGTTCGCGGCGGTCTGGCACATCTGGTGGCTGTTCGTGCTCGGCTTCCTGGGCGCCTGGGCGACCTTCGTCATCTTTGCCTGGCGTGACGAGAACGAGATCGAGGTAACCGCGGCTGAGGCCGAACGCCTCGATCGCGAGCGCCGCGACGCCAAGGCGGAGCTGCTCGGCATTCCGGCGGATCAGCCCGCGTGAGCGGCGATCCCCACAAGCTCGGCCGCGGCGATGTCGCGACCAGCGAGCGCGGGCCGGCGCCCAAGCGGATCGTCGTCGCTTACGGCTTCTGGATCTTCCTGCTCACCGACTTCATCATGTTCGCCGGCTTCTTCGCGGCCTATGCGGTGCTGGCGAAGGCGACCGCGGGCGGCCCGGCGGCGCGCGACATCGTCGAGCTGCCGCTGGTCGGCGCCGAGACGGCGCTGCTGCTCGCCTCCAGCTTCGCCTGCGGGATGGCGGGGATCGCGACCGCGGCGAAGAACCGGTTCTGGTTCCAGGTGGCGATGGCGGTGACGGCGTTGCTGGGTGCCGGGTTCCTGGCGCTCGAGGCCTATGAGTTCCTCAAGCTGATCGGCGAGGGGCATGGTCCGCAGCGCAGCGCCTTCCTGTCCGCCTTCTTCGCGCT
>JBKBTU010000034.1:0-15476 GCA_046290715.1 Sphingomonas sp.
AACCGGCGCGCCATCCGAGCCAGCTCTACGAGGCGGGCCTCGAGGGCGTGCTGCTGTTCGCGGTGCTGTGGTTCGCCTTCTGGAAGACCAAGGCGCGCTACCAGCCGGGGCGGCTCGTCGGGCTGTTCGTGCTCGGCTACGGCATCGCGCGCTTCATCGTCGAATTCTTCCGCGAACCCGACGCGCAGTTCCGCGGCACCTTCATCGAGGCGACGCATATCCACATGGGCCAGTGGTTGTGCCTGCCGATGATCGCCGGCGGCCTCTACCTGATGCTCACCGCGCCCGGCCGCCGCGTGCGGGTGGAGCCGATCGCGGGGACGCAGAGCGTGGCGTGAGCGTCGTGACGGAAGCATCCCTCCCCGATCGCCTCGCCCGTGCGATCACGCTGGCAGGACCGATGCCGGTGTCGCAGTTCATGGCGGCGGCCAATGCGCATTATTACGCGACGCGCGACCCGCTGGGCGCTGCGGGCGATTTCGTCACCGCGCCGGAGATCAGCCAGATGTTCGGCGAGCTGGTCGGCCTGTGGTGCGCGGACCTGTGGGACCGCGCCGGGCGGCCCGAGGTCGCCTGGGTCGAGCTGGGGCCGGGGCGCGGCACGCTCGCCGCCGACGGCTTGCGCGCGATGGCGAAGGCGGGGCTGACGCCGACGGTGCATTTCGTCGAGACCAGCCCGACGCTCCGCGCCGCGCAGGCCGAGCGCGTGCCGCAGGCGACGTGGCACGACACGGTCGACACCTTGCCCGCGGACCGGCCGCTGATCGTCGTCGCGAACGAATTCTTCGACGCGCTGCCGATCCGCCAGCTGATCCGGCGCGGAGAGGGGTGGCACGAACGGCTCGTCGCCTGCCAGGACACGTTGTTCCTGCCGATCGCGGGCAAGCCTGTGCCGCTCGACGTGCTGCCCGAGCCGCTGCGCGACGCGCCGGCGGGGGCGGTGCTGGAGATTTCCCCCGCGAGCGTCGGGGTGATGGCGGCACTGGCCCGACGCCTCGCCGCTCAGGGCGGCGCGATGCTCGCGGTGGATTACGGCTATGAAGGGCCGGCGTTGGGCGACACGTTGCAGGCGGTGCGCGGCCACGGCTTTGCCAATCCCTTCGAGACGCCGGGCGACAACGACCTGTCCGCACACGTCGACTTCACCACGCTCGCCGCGGCGGCGCAGGCGAACGGTGCGATCGCCTGGGGGCCGGTGACGCAGCGCGACCTCCTGGGGCAGCTCGGCATCGACGCGCGCGCCGCCGCACTCGCCCGCGCCGCGCCCGACAAGGCGGAGGCGATCCTCGCCGATCGGGCGCGGCTGATGGGCGAGATGGGGACGCTGTTCAAGGCGCTGGCCGTGACGCGATCCGACTGGCCGGCACCCGCGGGGTTCGGCGCATGACCGCGGCGCTGCGCGAGGCCGGCGTCGCCGATGCCGAAGCGATCGCCGCGCTGATGGCGACGTGCTTCACCGCGACCTTCGGCCACCTCTACGATCCCGCCGATCTCGCGAGCTTCCTCGACGGGCTGACGCTGGAGCGCTGGCGCGCCGAACTCGCCGACCCTGCCTTCGCCTTCCTCGTCGCCGAGGAGGACGGCGAAGCGGTGGGGTTCGCCAAGCTGGGGCCGCATTCGCTGCCCGTCACCCCGGCTGGGCCGATGATCGAGCTCAGACAATTGTACCTCACCGCCGGCCAGCAGGGCAGCGGCCTTGCGGCGCGGATGATGGACTGGGTGATCGCTATCGCGCGGGCGCGTGGCGCGCAGGAGTTGTTCCTGTCGGTCTATGTCGACAACGTGCGTGCGCGGCGGTTCTACGAGCGCTACGGGTTCGAGGAGGTCGGCATCTATACGTTCATGGTCGGCAACCATGCCGACGAGGATCATCTGATGCGGCTGGCCCTGTGAGCGTCGAGGCGAGCGGCCAGGCGGGCGTCGAGGTCGTCGGGGCGCCTGGGTTCGACGGTGTGGCGCACGGCTTCCTGGGGCGGCGGGGCGGCGTGTCCGTCGGCGCCGTCGCCGGGCTCAACGTCGGATTGGGGTCGCAGGACGATCCCGCCGCGGTCGCCGAAAACCGCCGCCGCGCGGCTGCGGCGGTAGTGCCGGGCGCGACGCTGACGACGCTCTACCAGGTGCATTCCGCCGAGGCGGTAATCGTCGACGCGCCCTGGCCCGATGCCGACCGCCCGCATGCCGATGCATTGGTCACCGATCGGCCGGGGCTGTTGCTCGGCATCCTCACCGCAGATTGCGCGCCGGTGCTGTTCGCCGACCGCGCGGCGGGCGTCGTCGGTGCGGCACACGCCGGGTGGAAGGGTGCGCTCGGCGGCGTCACCGACGCGACGCTCGCGGCGATGGAGCGGCTGGGGGCGACGCGCGACCGGATCGTCGCCGCGATCGGTCCGTGCATCGCGCGCGCCTCCTACGAGGTCGACGACGGCTTCCTCGCGACCTTCGCCGCCGCCGATCCGGCGAACGAGCGCTTCTTCGCCGACGGGCGGCCGGGGCGGCACCAGTTCGACCTGGAGGCCTATGTCGCGCACCGGCTCGCCGCGGCGGGGGTGACGCGGATCGCGGCGCTGGGGCTCGACACCTATGCGCTGGAGGACCGCTTCTTCAGCTACCGCCGCGCGACGCATCGCGGCGAAGCGGATTACGGGCGGCAGATCAGCGTGATCGGGATGGCGGGATAAGCGCCCAGTTCCTTCCGTCATCCCGACGAACGTCGGGATCCATGGATGCGGGACGTCGGCCATCGCACTGATCGGCACGTTACCCTTTCCATGGATCCCGGCGTGCGCCGGGATGACGAAGGGGCGAGTGGATACGACACGCAAGATGGTGTCATCCGATACGATCTGCGTCTATGCTCCCCCGATAAGGAGAGTTGCATGCCCGATGAAGCAGAACTGACCGGCGTTGGCGCGCCTGCTCCCGCCCCCACTCCCTCCCCGGAGCGGATCGGCGACCGCAAGCTGAAGCCGGCGACGATGATGATGGGCCACGGCTTCGACCCCGCATTGTCGGAAGGCGCGCTCAAACCCCCGATCTTCCTCACCTCCACCTTCGTCTTCCCCAATGCCGCGGCGGGCAAGCGGCATTTCGAGGGCGTCACCGGCAAGCGGCCGGGCGGTGCCGACGGCCTCGTCTATTCGCGCTTCAACGGGCCGAATCAGGAGATCCTCGAGGATCGCCTCGCGATCTGGGAAGAGGCGGAGGATGCGCTCGCCTTTTCGTCCGGCATGTCGGCGATCGCGACGCTCTTCCTCGCGATGACCAAGCCGGGCGACACGATCGTCCATTCGGGCCCGCTCTATGCCGCGACCGAGACGCTGATCGGCCGCATCCTCGGCAAGTTCGGGGTGAAGTGGCTCGACTTCCCCGCCGGCGCGACGCGCGAGGAGATCGACGCGGTGCTGACCGAGGCGGCGACCGGCAACGTCGCGCTGATCTATCTCGAAAGCCCGGCCAACCCGACCAACGCCTTGGTCGATATCGAGGCGGTGGCGGCGAGCCGCGATGCGATCTTCGAGGGCGCCGACAAGCCGCCGATCGCGATCGACAACACCTTCCTGGGGCCGCTGTGGCAGCAGCCGCTGCGCCATGGGGCCGACATCGTCGTCTACAGCCTCACCAAATATGCCGGCGGGCATAGCGACCTCGTCGCGGGCGGCGTACTGGGGACGAAGGCGCACATCGACACGATCCGGTCGATGCGCAACACGATCGGCACGATCTGCGACCCCAACACCGCGTGGATGCTGCTGCGGTCGCTGGAAACGCTGGAGCTGCGCATGAGCCGGGCGGGCGAGAATGCCGCCAAGGTCTGCGCCTTCCTGCGCGCGCATCCCAAGGTGGAGCGCGTCGGCTATCTCGGCTTCCTCGCCGATACGCCGGGAATGGAGCGGCAGGCGGACATCTATCGCCGCCATTGCAGCGGCGCGGGTTCGACCTTCTCGCTGCTGGTCAAGGGCGGCGAGGCGGAGGCGTTCCGCTTCCTCGACGCGCTGCGCATCGCCAAGCTCGCGGTGTCGCTGGGCGGGACCGAGACGCTCGCGAGCCATCCCGCGGCGATGACGCATCTGTCGGTGCCCGACGCGCGCAAGGCGGCGCTGGGCATCACCGACAATCTGGTGCGCATCTCGATCGGGGTGGAGGATGCCGACGATCTGATCGCCGATTTTGACCAGGCGCTGGCGGGGATGTAGGACGCGGAGAAGAGGAGTTTACGCGGAGACGCGAAGGTGTCGTGCCGAGCGCGAGGCGTTTCCTGCCTTCGTCATCCCAGCGAAGGCTGGGATCTCGCTGTGACAGCGCGCGCCAGGAGCCGCTTGAGGCCTCAGCCTGCGCTGGGGTGACGGGACCATCGGCATGGATCGGATCCAACCCGGCGGCCCTCTTCTTCTCCGCGTCTCCGCGTGAACCCATTTCTCCTTTCTTAGCGCGCCTCCCCGCGCCCCCTCCCTTGCCGCGGCGCGGCAATGCCGCGATGATGCGGCATGGACGATCTCGATACTTTCATCGCCGGCCTGCCCAAGGCGGAGCTGCACCTCCATATCGAAGGGACGCTGGAGCCCGAGCTGATGTTCGCGCTCGCGCAGCGCAACGGCGTGGCCATCCCCTTCGACAGCGTCGAGGCGGTGCGCGCGGCGTACAGCTTCACGCGGCTGCAGGACTTTCTCGACATCTATTACCAGGGCGCCAACGTGCTGGTGACGCGGCAGGATTTCCGCGACCTCGCGCTCGCCTATTTCGAGCGCGCGGCGGCGGACGGCGTGGTGCATGCCGAGATCATGTTCGATCCGCAGACGCATACCGCGCGGGGCATCGCGTTCGAGACGGTGATCGGCGGCCTGCTCGATGCCGTCGCCGAGGCGGAGACGCGGCTCGGGATGAGCGTCGCGCTGATCCTCTGCTTCCTGCGCCACCTCGATGAGGCGGACGCCTTCGCCACACTGGAGGCGGCGCGGCCGTGGTTCGACCGGATCGCGGCCGTGGGGCTCGATTCGTCGGAGCTCGGCCACCCGCCCGAGAAATTCGCGCGCGTCTTCGCCGCGGCGCGCGCCGCCGGCCTCAGGCTGGTCGCACATGCGGGCGAGGAGGGGCCGCCCGAATATGTGCGGCAGGCGGTGGAGCTGCTCGGCGTCGACCGGCTCGACCACGGCAACCGCAGCCTCGAAGACCCGGTGCTGGTCGCCGAGCTCGCGCGGCGGGCGATGACGCTGACCGTCTGCCCGCTCTCCAACCTCAAGCTGTGCGTCGTCGACGACATGGCGGACCATCCGATCGACCGGATGCTGCGTGCCGGCCTGCGCGCGACGATCAATTCGGACGATCCAGCCTATTTCGGCGGCTATGTCGCGGACAATTACCGCGCCGCCGCCGCGGCACGGGGGCTGAGCCGCGACGACCTCGCGGCGCTGGCGCGCAACAGCTTCCTCGGCTCGTTCCTGCCCGACGCTGCGGTGGCGGAGCATCTCGGCCGGCTCGACGCCTATGTGGAGGCCCGCTGATGCCGGTGTTCGCCCCGATCCCGCACGACGATTTCGTCGCCGCCGTCCACATGCTGAAGGAGGCGCTCGCCGACGATCGGTGGCGCCCGGATTTCATCATCGGCGTCGGCCGCGGCGGTCTCGCGCCGGCGGTCTACCTCAGCCACGCCACCGGCCTGCCGATGCTGTCGGTCGATTATTCGAGCCAGGTGAAGGATTTCGCCGACGAACCCCTGGTCAAGCTCGCCGCCCGGACGCGCGCGGGGGAGCGGTTGCTGTTCCTCGACGACATCAACGATTCGGGGCGGACGATCACCCATCTGCGAACCGCGCTCGCCGCCGCCGGTGCGCGCGATGGCGCGGTCCGCTTCGCGACGCTGATCGACAACGTCAGCTCGGCCGAACGCGTCGACTATCGCGCCCGCACGATCGACCGGCGCGAAACCAAGGACTGGTTCGTCTTCCCCTGGGAAGCGGTCGCCTCCGAACAGAGCCTCGCCGACGATGCCGCGGCGGTGCCGGAACGGATCGCGTGAGGGCGGATCCAGGTCGCTAACCCCGATTGCCGACCGTCACCCCGGATCCCGATCCAGGGTGACGAGAAAGGGCGCGCTGATCCCGGAACGCCGAAGGCCGACGGCATAGGCCTGGCCGATCGGCGCTCCGCTCAGCCGTCGCTGGCGCGTTCGATGTCGGCGCCGACCGCGGACAGTTTCTCCTCGAGCCGCTCGTAGCCGCGGTCGAGGTGGTAAACGCGGGCGACCGCGGTCTCGCCCTCGGCGGCGAGGCCGGCGAGGATCAGGCTCATCGACGCGCGCAGATCGGTTGCCATCACCGGCGCACCGACGAGGCGGTCGACGCCCTTGACCAGCGCGGTGCGGCCGTGGACCTGGATGTCGGCGCCCATCCGCGCGAGCTCGGGGACGTGCATGTAGCGGTTTTCGAAGATCGTCTCGGTCAGCACGCTGGTGCCGCTCGCCAGCGCGAGCATCGCCATGAACTGCGCCTGCATGTCGGTCGCGAACCCCGGATAGGGCGCGGTCGACAGCGTCACCGGGCCGAGCGGCGCGGTCGCCTCGACCAGCAGGCCGTCCGCCGTGTCGGTGACGGTCACCCCCGCCTCGCGCAGCGCGTCGATCGTCGCCTGCATGTCGGCGGCGTTGGCGCCGACCAGCTCCAGGCTGCCACCCGTGATCGCCGCGGCGCAGGCGTAGCTGCCCGCCTCGATCCGGTCGGGCATCACCGCATAGGTCGCCGCGTGCAGCGCATCGACGCCCTCGATCTCGAGCGTGTCGGTGCCGATCCCCTCGATCCGCGCGCCCATCGCGACGAGACAGTTGCACAGGTCGACGATCTCGGGCTCGCGCGCCGCATTCTCGATGAGGCTGCTGCCCTTCGCCAGCACCGCCGCCATCACGACGTTCTCGGTGGCGCCGACCGACACGACCGGGAAGCGGTAGCGGCCGCCCGACAGACGCCCGCCAGGAGCGGTCGCCTTGACGTAGCCCGCCGCCATCTCGAGCTCGGCGCCGATCGCCTCGAGCGCCTTCAGGTGGAGGTCGATCGGACGATTGCCGATCGCGCAGCCGCCGGGCAACGACACGCGCGCCTCGCCCGCGCGCGCGAGCACCGGGCCGAGCACGAGGATCGACGCGCGCATCTTGCGCACGATGTCGTAGGGCGCCTCGGTCGAGGTCAGCGTGCCCGCGCGGATCGTCATCGTCCGCCCGAATTCCTGCGGGTTGGTCCCCTCGATCGCGGTCGAGGCACCCAATTGGTTGAGCAGGTGGCCGAAGCCGTCGACGTCGGCGCGGCGCGGCAGGTTGCTGAGCGTCAGCGGCGCGTCGGTGAGCAGCGCGCACGGCATCAGCGTCAGCGCGGCGTTCTTGGCGCCGGAGATCGGCAGGCGGCCCGACAGGCGGCGGCCGCCACGGATAAGGATACGGTCCATCCCGCCAGCGTCTAGCGCCCCGCCGCGCGCGTGCAAGGCGACAATCGAACCGACCCGGTTGATCGATTTTAATGCAGCGATTTCGGGGGTTTGCTTACCCGTTCGAACCAACTTGGGGGAATTTGAGCGCGTGGCCAGCTGCCTCGCCGAGCGTCTCGGCGAACTCATCGACCTGTCGGCGAACGAACAGGCGTCTCTCGATGCGCTGGAGCAGCGCGAGCGGACGCTCCGCCGCGGCGCGGTGCTGCTGCGCGAGAACGACAAACTCCCCGAGCTGTTCGTGCTGCGCCACGGCACGATGATGAGCTACGTCATCCTGCCCGACGGCAGCCGGCAGATCCTGCGCTTCCTGTTCCGCGGCGACCTGATCGCGACCGCGGGTCTGGTCTATTACAGCTCGCCCGAGACGGTGATCGCGCTGACCGAATGCACCGTCGCGCCGCTCGAACGCACCGCGCTCGGCGAGTTGATGGACGCGCATCCGCGGCTCGCGGGGCTGATGATCGCGGTCGACCAGATGGAGCGGGTGGCGCTGACCGACCGGCTGGCGGGGCTCGGCCGCACCTCGGCCAAGGCGCGCGTCGCGGCGCTGCTGATCGAGATCCGCAACCGGCTGCGCGCGATCGAGCCGGCGATCGGCGACAGCTTCGCGCTCGGCCTGACGCAGGAGGAGATCGGCGATGCGACCGGCCTCACCGCGGTGCACGTCAACCGCATGCTGCGCCAGCTGGAAGACGACCGGCTGATCGCGCGCGAGGGCGGACGCTTCGCCTTCGTCAACGAACCCGCGCTGGCGCGGATGGCCTATCACGTCGATCGGGCCGCGAAGCTCGACCTCAGCTGGCTGCCCGATCCGCGCTGATCCGGGTGTCCGGCAGGGGGACGGCTGTTGGTCCCTCCGGGCGTATGCGGCCATGTGTCTCCGCGAAGGCGGAGACCCAGTACTGGGCTCCCGCCTTCGCGGGAGCACAATCAAGCCGGGCCGGGTTTAGATTGGTCAAAGGGCATGGACTCCGCCCCTTTACGCCTTCTCCAGCGTGCATTGCAGCGGATGCTGGTTCTGGCGGGCGAAGTCGATGACCTGCCCGACCTTGGTCTCGGCGACTTCGTAGGAGAAGATGCCGCAGACGCCGACGCCCTTCTGGTGGACATGGAGCATGACGCGCGTCGCCTCTTCCATGTTCATGCGGAAGAAGCGTTGCAGGCACAGCACCACGAATTCCATCGGCGTGTAATCGTCGTTGAGCATCAGCACGCGGTAGGGCGTCGGCTGCTTGGTCCGCGAGCGCGTCTTGGTGGCGAGGCCCGTGCCGGTGCCCTCGTCCGTGCCATCGTCGCGGCGCTCGGCCATGTTGGTCGGTTCGGCTGTCATGATCGTGTGCCGAAATATGGCATCCGGGGGTGCAGGGGCAAGGGCTGCAAACAAGGAAAAGGGCGACCGCATCGCTGCGGCCGCCCTTCCTGTCTCTCGCATGCGATCCAGCAAGGCCGGAGCGGGGCACGCAAGTGGATCAGTCTCAAGTCCCTGCGTGGCTTACGCGGCGACCTTCATCTTCTCGGCGGCGAGCGCGACGCGGTTCGACAGCGGCTGCGCGACTTCGCCCGCGAGCTTCAGCAGCGCCTCGGTGTTGTGCGAGGTCTGCTGCACCAGGCCGTCGAACGCCGAGCGGACATAGTCCGAATGCAGCTTCATGAACTCGGTCGGCGACTTGACCGAGGTCAGCGTGCGGGCGGCGGCGGTCGCCTCCTCGAACGACTTCTTGGCGAAGGCGGCGGCGTCCTGGCCGAGCGCCTCGAAGCCGCGCGCGGCGATCTTCGACGATTCGACCAGCGCCTCGATGTTGCCCTTGCCGAACTCGTTGGCGTCCTCGAAGAACTTCTGGCCCTTTTCGACCGCACCCTTGGCGCGCTCGGTCGCGTCGTTGAACGCGGTCTGGGTCTTGGCGGTGACGTTTTCGATCGTTTCCATGATGACTTCCTTCGCTGCGGTCTGGGTTGGCTGCACGACGGGCGCCGGTGCGGGTGCGTCGACAGGCAGGGCTGGTGCCGGTGACGCGGTCGCGGCGACGGGATCGGTACCGACGGGCGGGGCGATCGGCGTCGGCGCGATCGCGGCCGGCGGTTGCGGAAGCGGCGGAGCAACCGCCGCGATCTCGGTCACGCTTGCGGCAAGCGGGGCGGCCGGGATCGGGGCGGGCTTCGCCGCGGGCGCCGGCGTCTTGCCGGTCGGCTTGGGGGGCACGGGCTGGGGGAGCGACGGCGACGCGGCGCGCTTGGCAACGGCACGCGCGGCCTTGGTCGGTTTGACCGGCGGCTTGGCGACGGGGTCGTCCACGATCCTTCTCCAGCTATTATGCTGCAACGCACAATAGCTGTAGTTGACGCTACGTTCAAGCGGATTTTGTGCAATGCAGCATGGGAGCGCTACCGCGTGCGGACATAGTCTCCCGGTGCGTCGCCCAGTGCGGCGAGCGGGCCCTGCCCGGGCAGTCGCGCGCCCTCCGCCCGCACGTCGTCGCTGCCGTGCGAGCGCAACCAGGCGATCCAGTCGGGCCACCAGCTGCCCTTGGTCTCGGTGGCGCCGGCGACGAACGCCTCGAGGCTTTCGGCGCCCGAATCGTTGGTCCAATATTGATACTTGCCCGCGGCGGGCGGGTTGACGACGCCGGCGATATGGCCCGAACCCGCGAGCACGAAGCGCAACGGGCCGCGGAACAGATGCGTGATCTTCCACACGCTTTCCGCCGGCGCGATATGGTCCTCGCGCCCCGCCTGGACATAGGCGGGGGTGGTGACGCGGGTGAGGTCGAGCGCCTCCCCCGCCACCGACATCGCGCCCGGCTGGACCAGCAGATTGTCGCGGTAGAGATCGGCGAGATAGGACAGGTGCCATTTCGACGGCAGGTTGGTCGTGTCGCCGTTCCAGTGGAGCAGATCGAACGGCGCGTAATCCGCGCCGAGCAGATAGTTGTTGGTGACGTAATTCCAGATCAGGTCGCGCCCACGCAACAGGTTGAACGTCGCCGCCATGTAGCGCCCGTCGAGGAACCCCTGCGGCGACAGTGCGCCGATCACCGCGAGCTGTTCGTCGGTGACGAAGTTCTGGAGTTCGCCCGCGCGCGAGAAATCGACCTGCGCGGTGAAGAAGGTGGCGGACGCGACCTTGTCCGCCTGCCCCCGCGCGGCGAGCAGCGCCAGCGTCGCGGCGAGCGTGGTGCCGGCGACGCAATAGCCGATGGCATGCACCGACGGCACGTCGAGCGCGGTGCGGATCGTATCGATCGCATCGACCTGCGCCGCGACGTAATCGTCCCAGACGACGTCCTTCATCGACGCGTCCGCCGATTTCCACGACACCATGAACACGGTGAGGCCCTGTTCCACCGCCCAGCGGATGAAGCTCTTCTCCGGCGTCAGGTCGAGAATGTAGAAGCGGTTGATCCAGGGCGGAAAGATCACCAGCGGCGTCGCGGCGACGCGTTCGGTGGTCGGCGTGTACTGGATCAGCTCGTAGAGCGGCGTGCGCTTGACGACCTTGCCCGGCGTCGTCGCGAGGTTGCGGCCCACCTCGAACGCCCCTTCCGCGGTATGGGTGAGCTGCCCCTTGCCGAGGTCGGCGAGCATGTTCTTGAGGCCGTCGAGCAGATTCTGGCCGTTGGTCGCGATCGTGCGCTCGACCACCTCGGGATTGGTCAACGGGAAGTTGGACGGGCTCATGGCGTCGACCAGCCCCTTGGCGGCGAAGCGCAACTGCTCCTTCTGCCTGTCCGGCACGCCGTCGAGCGCATCGACGCCGCGCAGCATATGGTCGGCGATCAGATTGTAGCTGCGCCGGATCCAGTCGAACCACGGATCCTCGCGCCATGCCGCCGCCTTGAAGCGCTTGTCGCGGGCATCGCCCTCCGACTGCGGCGGCGCGTCGACGGCGGCGGCGGGATCGACGAAGCGCTGCCAGAGCGTGAGGTTGTCGCGCCAGAAGTCCTGCGCCTGGCGAACCAACGCAGGATTGGCGAGCGGCGGCGTGGACGGCGAATCGGGCTGCGCCGCGCGTGCCATCTCGGCGAGGCCAAGGCCGTGCTCCAGCATCATCTGCTGCGCGCGCCCCATCACCCAGGTCCAATGCTGGAGCTGCGCGAGGTCCGGCGCGCTCGCCGCGGCACCGGCGCCAGGACCAGCGGCGGCACCGGCATTCGCATCGTCTCGGGGATCGGCCATCGCATCCTCCTCCTCTGGCGGCACGATAGGCGCAGCCGTCGCCGCTGGGAACCGCGTTCGCGGCACGCATGCGAATGAGGGGACGCTAAGCGGATCGCAACCGTTTCGGTCCTATGGGCGTCGCGCCATGATCGAAAACCGCACTAAGATCGTTTCCCCGTCCGACGCCCGGCCGCACGCGCCGAACCGGCTCGATCGAATCGCCGCCTGGTGGAGGAACGACGGCGCCCCCGCTCCCGATCACACCGCCGACCGCGCGATGACCGCGCGCATCGCCGCGTTCCTGTGCGATCACGCGCTGGCCCCGAGCGAACGGCATCTGGTGCTCGCGCGCCGCTACGTCGCCGGCGAGGATCATCGCCTGTGCGCCGCGATCGATGCGCGGATCAAGGCCGCCCAGCCGCTGTCCGCCCCTTTCCTCGACGCGCTGGTGCCCGAACCGAGCGACGGTCCGCTCCGTCCCGATGCGCTCGCCGAGCTCGCCGACCTGCTCAACGCCCGCCTCGCCGAGGGCTTCCGGGCGATCAGCCGCTCGTACGATTCGGCGCGGAGCTTCGGCGATGCGCTGGGGGACGAGGCGCGCGGCGCGGCCGGCGATCCGCCCGCGGCGATCGAACGGCTGCTCGCGCTGACCGCCGCGGCGGTCGAACAGACGCAGCAGCTCGCCTCGGAACTGGATGCGACGCGCCGCGAGACCGGCCGGTTGCGCGACCGGCTGCAGGCGGCGCTGCGCGAGGCGGACGAGGATCACCTGACCGGCCTGCCCAACCGCCGCAGCTTCGATGCGCGGCTGCACGCCGGTGCCGGCGAGGTCGCGGCGCATCCGCGCTGCGTCGCCTTGTGCGACATCGACGATTTCAAGCGGATCAACGACCAGCACGGCCACGACACCGGCGACCGCGTGTTGAAGCTGGTCGCGCGGCAGCTCGCGACGGCGCTCGGCGGCGATGTGCTGGTCGCGCGCCATGGCGGCGAGGAGTTCGCGTGCCTGTTCGAGGGCGCGACGCTCGATGCAGCCTGTGCCGCGCTCGACGACGTGCGCGAGGCGCTGGCGGCGCGGCTGCTGGTCAACCAGGCGACCGGCGACGGCATCGGCCGCGTCACCGTATCGGCGGGCGTCGCGGCGGTCGGCGCGGACCCCGCTGCGGCGATGCGCGCCGCCGACGCCGCGCTCTACGCCGCCAAGCATGCCGGCAAGAACCGGGTGATGGCGGCGGAGGCGAGCCCGGATCGTCCGTGAGGGCATCGCCGGCGGGCCGCTCCGTCGAATTGTAAATTTGTTTTCTTTATTGTTCGGAACGCCTAGCCTCCCCCGCAAAGCAAGGGAGAGGGTGATGCTGGATCGACGGGCGGTGATGGCGCTGGGCGCCGCGGCGGGGGTAATGCCCGCTTGGGCGGGGGCCGCGGCGCCGCAGCGGACGCTGAGCAACGCGCGCGCCAGCCGCGAGGCGCGAACCCTCTATGCCTGGCTGTGGAGCCAGTACGGCCGCCGCACGCTGACGGGGCAGCAGGAACAGGGCTACAATCCGGAAGGCGCGCAGCGCGAGCTCGCCTATCTGCAGCAGGTGACGGGGCGGCAGCCGGCGATCCTGGGCCTCGACTATATCGATCCGCGCGACGACGACGGCGTCACCGCGCGGGCGCTCGCCTGGGCGCGGAGCGGCGGCATCGTCACCCTGTGCTGGCATTGGGGCGCACCCGACATCGGCACCGGCTACGAGAATTCGAAGAAGGATTTCGACGTCGCCGCGGCGCTTCGGTCCGGCACGCCGCAGAACCGGCTGCTGCTCGCGCAGATGGATCACGTCGCCGGCCTGCTCAAGCGCTTGCAGGCGGCGCGCGTGCCGGTGCTGTGGCGGCCGTTCCACGAGTTCAGCGGCGACTGGTTCTGGTGGGGCAAGCACGGCCCGGACGCGTTCAAGGCGCTGTGGCGGCTGATGTATGACCGCTACACGCGGGTGCACCGGCTCGATCACCTGATCTGGGTGCTCGGCTGGGCGGGGCAGAACGTCGATGCGGCCTATTATCCCGGCCGCGAGACGGTCGATATCGCCGGCGCCGACATCTATGTCGCCGATCACGGCAATCTGGCGCCGATGTTCGCGGCGGTGAAGCGCATCGTCGGCGAGACCGTGCCGATCTGCCTGCACGAGAACGGGCCGGTGCCCGACCCCGCGCTGCTCGGACCGCAGGCCGACTGGCTATGGTTCATGACCTGGCACACGCGCTGGCTGACCGGCGCCGACCAGAACACGCCCGAATTGCTGAAACGCTATTTCGACTCCGACCGCTATCTGACCAGGGACGAGCTGCCCGCGATGCTGCGGGCGCCGCGATGATCGCCGCGCTGCTGCTCGCCGCCGCCAGCGTCACGCCCGCGCCGGCGCAGACGGTGGCCGGCCCCGCGCTGCCGCTGCGCATCGGCGGCCGCGCCGAACGCACCTCCGACGGCTGGCGCCGGCAATGGCCGGGGACCTATTTCGAGGGCGCGTTTCGGGGCCGGCAGGCGCTGCTGCGCGTCGGGCCGGGCGAGGTCATCCTGCACGTGCTGGTCGACGGCACGCCGGCGGCGACGCTGGTGAAGCCCGCGCCCGGCCTCTACCGCATCGCCGGCCTCGCCGACGGCCGCCACCGGCTGCGCGTCGAGGTGGCGAGCGAGAGCCAGGCCGCGCCGACGACGTTCGGCGGGCTGTTCGCCGATGCCGGCGCCGCGCCGCTCCCCGCGCCGCCGGCGCTGTCGCGTGGCATCGAGTTCATCGGCGATTCGCACACCGTCGGCTACGGCAACACCTCTGCGAGCCGCGACTGCACGCAGGACCAGGTGTGGGCGACGACGGATACGTCGCAGGGCATCGCCGGCGTGACCGCGCGACGCTATGGTGCGGAGTATCGCGTCCACGCCATCTCGGGGCGCGGGGTGGTGCGCAACTACGACGGCTTCGCAGCGGATAAGGTGCCCGAGGCCTATCCCTTCACGCTGTTCGACAAGGCTGCGGCAGCGGACGATGCCGGCTGGGACCCCCAGCTGATTGTCATCGCGCTGGGCACCAACGACTTTTCGACCGCCCTGAAGCCCGGCGAACCCTGGAAGGACCGTGCGGCGCTCCACGCCGATTACGAGGCGCGCTATATGACGTTCGTCCGCGCATTGCGCACGAAGCACCCCCGCGCGCACGTGCTGCTGTGGGCGACCGACCTCGCCGAGGGCGAGATCGCGGCGGAGGAGCGCCGCGTCGTCGCACGGCTGAGCGCAGGGGGGATGCGGGACGTGGGCTTCGTCCAGGCGCCGAAGCTCGCGCTGACGGGGTGCCACTTCCACCCCTCGGTCGCGGACGACCGGCTGATCGCGGACGCGATCGCGCGCTACGTCGACGCGCATCCGGGGATCTGGCGGCGGTAGGCGCCAGCGACGCACGGCACACGGTGCGCGCCGGCCGATGATGCACCCCGGCAACGGGTGGCGCATCGGAGCGGCGGGGCGTACAACCCTGCGCGTCAACTACAAGGTGACCCATGTCCGACGACTTCTACCGCATCAAGCGCCTGCCGCCCTATGTCATCGCCGAAGTCAACGGCATGCGGGCAGCGGCGCGCGCGGCGGGCGAGGACATCATCGACCTCGGCATGGGCAACCCCGACCTGCCGCCGCCCGACCACGTGCTGGAAAAGCTGATCGAGGTCACCCGCAAGCCCGACGCGCACGGCTATTCGCAGTCCAAGGGCATCCCCGGCCTCCGCCGCGCGCAGGCGAATTACTACGGCCGCCGCTTCGGCGTCGATCTCGATCCCGAGACGGAGGTGGTCGTCACCATGGGATCGAAGGAAGGGCTTGC
>JBKBTU010000349.1:0-2083 GCA_046290715.1 Sphingomonas sp.
GGCGCGCACTTCGGGGACGTCGTCCTTGAAGCGGCGTAGCGACGCGATCTCGCCCTGGTAGATGATGACGTCGTTGCGCGTGATGCGAGCCTTGAGAGCCTTGCGGATGACGCCCTCGACGACCAGCAGACCGGCCGCCCGGCCATGCTTGCCCGCCGAGAAGACCTCGCGGATCTCCGCACGGCCGACGACGGTCTCGAACGCTTCCGGCCCAAGCTCGCCCGCCATACCCGCTCGGATCTCGTCGATCAGGTCGTAGATGACGTCGTAATACTTCAGCGCCACCTTCTGCCGCTCGGCGATCTCGCGCGCCTTGGCGTTGGCACGGACGTTGAAGCCGACGATCGGCGCGCCGCTGGCACCCGCCAGCGTCACGTCGCTCTCGGTGATGCCGCCGACGCCCGAATGCAGCACGCGCGCCTTGATCAGGTCGGTCGAGATCTTGTTGATCGACGCGACGATCGCCTCGACGGTGCCCTGCGTGTCGGCCTTGACGACGAGCGGATATTCGATCGCCGCATTGGCCTTCAGCGCCGAGAACATGCTCTCGAGGCTGGCCGGGGCCGAGGTGGTGCGCTTCTGCGTCAGCACGCTCTGGCGATATTCGGCGACCTCGCGGGCACGCGCCTCGTTCTCGACGACCTGGAGCGGATCGCCTGCCGACGGCACGCCCGAGATGCCGAGCACCTCGACCGGCATCGCCGGATCGGCCTGCTTCACCTGACGGCCCTTGTCGTCGACCAGCGCACGGACCCTGCCGCTCTCCGCACCGATGACGAAGACGTCGCCGACCTTGAGCGTGCCGCGGTTGACGAGCACCGTCGCGACCGGCCCGCGACCCTTGTCGAGCTTCGCCTCGATCACCGTGCCCTCGGCGGGACGGTCCGGATTGGCGCGCAGTTCGAGCAGTTCGGCCTGCAGCTGGATCTTCTCGATCAGATCGTCGAGACCCGTCTTCTTGAGCGCGGAAACCTCGACGTCCTGGACGTCGCCGCCCATTTCCTCGACCACCACCTCATGCTCCAGCAGGCGCTCGCGCACGCGCTGGGGATTGGCCTCGTACTTGTCGACCTTGTTGATCGCCACGATCATCGGCACGCCGGCGGCCTTGGTGTGATTGATCGCCTCGATCGTCTGCGGCATCAGCCCGTCGTCGGCCGCGACCACCAGCACCACGATGTCGGTGACGTCCGCACCGCGCGCACGCATCTGCGTGAACGCCTCGTGGCCCGGCGTGTCGAGGAAGGTGATCTTCGACTTGTCCTTCAGCGTCACCTGATAGGCGCCGATATGCTGCGTGATGCCGCCGGCCTCGCCGCGCACCACGTCGGTGCCGCGCAGCGCGTCGAGCAGCGACGTCTTGCCGTGGTCGACGTGACCCATGATCGTGACGACCGGCGGGCGCGCCTTCAGCGATTCGGGCGCGTCCTCGACCGTGTCGATGGCAAGGTCGATGTCGCTGTCGCTGACGCGCACGATGTTGTGGCCGAATTCGGTCACCAGCAGCTCGGCCGTGTCCTGATCGATCGTCTGCGTCATCGTGACGGGCATGCCCATCTTGAACAGCGTCTTGACGAGGTCGGCACCCTTTTCCGCCATACGGTTGGCGAGTTCCTGGACGGTGATCGCCTCGGGCACCTGCACGTCGCGGACCTGCTTGGGCTGCGCCTCGCGCGGGCCGCCGAAGTGACGCTTTTCCTTTTCGCGCGCACGCTTCAGCGCGGCGAGGCTGCGGCTGCGCGCGCCGTCGTCGCCGAGCGCACGGTTGACCGTCAGCTTGCCGCCGCGGCGCTCGTCGCCCTTGCGATCGCGCTGCGTCGGCCGGCTCGGCGGTGCGTTGCGCGGAGTCGCCTGACCCGAGGGCAGCGGGCGCGACGCGCCACCGCTCGCGGCCGCCGTCGGAGCGGGTGCGGGCGCCGGTGCCGGAGCGGGCTTGGGCTGCGGCTTGGGAATCTCGGGCCGGGCTACGGGCGAGAAGCGGCGTGGCGCGGGCAGCGACGGGTCGCGGCCCAGCTCTACCACCGGGGCAGGCGCGGGCGCAGGCGCCGGAGCGGCAGGACGCGGCGCCGGTGCGGCGGCGACC
>JBKBTU010000350.1:0-2067 GCA_046290715.1 Sphingomonas sp.
TATACCTCGACCGTCGCCAACGGCCGTCAGGTTCTGACCGGGCGCCGCTTTCCGTCCGGCACCCCCTTCCGCCTCGTCGTCCGCGGCGATCGCGTGACCGGCACCGCCGGCGGTGTCCCGGTGTCGTTCCGTACGACGGACGCCAAGGGCGCGACGCGCGTGCAGCTGGCTTCGCGCTAAAAGCTTCGCGCTTTGCAGTTGGGCCGTGCGCGCCAGGCCTGCCAAAGGGCGGCGGCGCCGGGACGCATCCGCTGAATTCGCACCGTGCCTCTGCGAAGGCAGGAGCCCAGGGTCGCACACGCTGTCTTGTGTGGCTCTGGGTTCCTGCGTGCGCAGGAACACGGCAGGCTGATCCAGGGTGATCGCCGTCGGATCGGGCGCTTAGCTGTGAACTGATAGCACCGTCATTGCGAGTGGAGCGAAGCGATCCAGAGCCGGATCAGGACGCCCTGGATTGCTTCGCTGCGCTCGCAATGACGAAGAGGAAGGGGCCGCTCAGAACCCCTCGGGCAGGTCGATCGGGCCGACGAGTTCGCGGTAGCGGGCGATGGCGAAGCGGTCGGTCATGCCGGCGATGAAATCGGCGATATGGCGGCTGCGGCCGGGTTCGTCGGCGGGCACGTCCTCTGCCCAATCGGCGCTCATCGCCTGCGGCTCGGCGCGATAGGCGGCGAACAGGCCGCTGACGATGCCGTGCGCCGCCTCCGCCGCGGCGAGCTGGCGCGGGTGGTGATAGAGATTGGCGTACATGAAGCGCTTGAGGTCGCGCTCCTCCTCGCGCATCGTCGGCGAGAAGCCGCACAGCGCCTGCCCCGCCTGCCGCACGTCGTCGGCGCTGGCGACGCCCGATGCGGCGATGCGCCGTCGCGTCTCCTCGATCAGGTCGTTGACCATCGTGCCGATCTGGCTGCGTACGAGTTCGCTGGCGAGGCGCTTGGGCGGCACGTCGGGGAAGCGCGCGCACGCCCCCTGCCAGCCGCGCGCGACGATCGGCACGGCGAGCAGTTGATCGAGCGTCAGCAGGCCGGCACGCAGGCCGTCGTCGATATCGTGATTGTCGTAGGCGATATCGTCGGCGATCGCGGCGACCTGCGCCTCGAGGCTGGCATGACTGGCGAGATCGAGCGGGAAGGCAGCGTCCGCCGCGCGCAATGCCCAGCCGGGGTGGCGCACCGGGCCGTTGTGCTTGGCGAGTCCCTCCAGCGTCTCCCACGTCAGGTTGAGCCCGTTCCAGCGCGGATAGGGCCGCTCGATAAAGGTCAGCGTGCGCAGCGTGTGGCCGTTGTGATCGAAACCGCCGGCGTCGGCGAGTGCCGCCTTCAGCGCGTCCTCGCCGGCATGGCCGAAGGGCGGATGGCCGATGTCGTGCGCGAGGCACAATGCCTCGGTCAGATCCTCGTTGAGGCCGAGTACGCGGGCGATCGTCCGCCCGATCTGCGCGACCTCCAGGCTGTGGGTCAGGCGGACGCGGAAATGGTCGCCGTCGGGCGCCATGAACACCTGCGTCTTGTGGCGCAGCCGGCGGAAGCTGATCGAATGGATGATCCGGTCGCGATCGCGCTGAAAATCGTCGCGCGGACCGCGGACGACCGCGCCGGTGCTGCCGAACCCCTCGTCGTGCAGGCGGCCCTTGCTCGATACCGGGTCGGACGCCCAGGGGGCGCGGGCGCTCACTTGGCCGGCAGCTTCGTCACGACCTGCCCTGCGTCGCTGGTGAAGGTGAACGCCGGAACGCCGGCCTTGGCGAGCTGGTTGACGAAGGCACGCGCCTCGGCATCCGTCTTGAAGGGGCCGGTCAGCACGCGGTTGGTGGCGCGGAGCGGCGTCGTCCAGCCGGCGCGGCTGCCGAACACCGCGGGTGCCTTGGCCTTCATCGTCGCATAGGCCTTGGGCAGGCCGCCTTCATAGGCGCCGCCGGCGACCTGGACCCAGATCCGCTCGGGGTTGGCGCGCGCCGCCTTCTTTTCCTCGGCCGCGGCCTTGGCTTCGGCGAGCTTCTCCGCATCCGCGAGCTTCTTGGCGGCGAGCGCCTTCTTGTCCGCCGCGGCCTTGCGGTCGGCGGCGCGT
>JBKBTU010000351.1:0-2063 GCA_046290715.1 Sphingomonas sp.
TCGAAGGCGAAGGATCGCCCGAAGTGCAGGCGCTCGCGGCAAAGCTCGCCAAGGACGGCAAGCTCGAGAAGGCGGAATTCGCCAGCTGGATGGTCAAGCTGAAGCAGGCGAGCGACCCCAAGGCGAGCGCGACGAGCCCCGAGACCAAGTCGTGGGTCAACGCCGCCTTCGCCCAGGCCGACAAGGACAAGAGCAAGTCCGTGTCGGAAACCGAACTGGTCGGCTTCCTGAGCCAGGGCCAGTCCTGATCCCCCGGATCATGCATGATCGAGAGGCCGCCGGAGCGATCCGGCGGCCTTTTTCGTCGTTCGCTCGTCTCTCGCCTTAGTGGGAAGGGCGTAGCCGCGAGCATTGAGTGCGCCGCCCACCTCCCCCTCCGTCATGCCTGCGGCATGCCACCTTCCCCTGGCGGGGGAGGAATTGTGGGGCCGTCCTCGCTCTAGGTTTTTATCCATGCCGATGGCAGCGTCGCCCCAGCGCAGGCTGGGGCCTCAAGCGGCTCTTGTCCCGTGCTGTCACCGGGAGATCCCAGCCTTCGCTGGGATGACGATACTCCACTGCCCAGCAGGCAACGTCAGATCAGACCCTGCGCCTTCAGGCTGACGTGGCCGTTCAGCCCCATGATGATATGGTCGTGCACAACGATCCCCAGCGGCTCGCCGGCGCCGGCGATCGCGCGGGTGATGGTGATGTCGGCGCGGCTCGGCGAGGGATCGCCCGAGGGGTGGTTGTGGACGAGGATGATCGCGGCGGAGCCGAGGTCGATCGCGCGCCGGATCACCTCGCGGACGTGGACGGCCGCCTGATCGATCGAGCCTTCGCTCATCACCTCGTCGCGGATCAGCATGTTGCGCGTGTTGAGATGGAGCACGCGAAAGCGCTCGATCGTGTGATGCGCCATGTCGGCGCGCAGATAGTCGAGCAGGGCCTGCCAGTTGGCGAGCACCGGCCGCTCCGCGACCTCCGCCTTGAGCAGCCGGATCGCGATGGCATGCACGATCTTGATCGCCGCCGCCGATCGGTCGCTCACCCCCCTGACCCGCATCAGCGCCTCGGCATCCGCGGTCAGCAGGCCGCCGATCCCGCCGAATTCGCGGAGCAGCGCCTTGGCGGTCGGCTTGGTGTCCATCCGCGGGATGACGAGGGTCAGCAGATATTCGATCAGCTCGTGATCGAGCAGCGCGTCGCCGCCGCCCGCGAGGAGTCTCCCGCGCAGCCGCTCGCGATGGCCGGCGGTATCGTCGGGGGGAGAAGCGATCGCCATCGCCGACGAGCCTACGGGGGGAGGTGTGCGGCGACAATGGTGCGGGCGTAAGATGATCGGCGGGCAGGATTTCGTTCACGCGAAGAGGGGTATCTTCGTGTCTTCGCGTGGGCCGCATCGCGACAAAGGACCGAAACGGGCGCCCCGCGATTGCGCGTGCCGCCGCTCCGCGCTTATGGTGATCCATGATGGCCGAGGGCGTGGACGAGTTGAGCGATACGCCCCGCCGCCCGCGCCTCGCGCGGGCGCAACGGATCGGCATCGCGATCGGCCTCGTCCTGCTGCTCGCCTGCATCGCCTTGTGGGTCGCACGCAAGCCGATCGCGGCGCGCGTCATCGATCGCGAGCTGGCGAAGCGCGGCGTCGCCGCGCGTTACGGCATCCGCGACCTGGGCTTCGGACGGCAGCGCTTGACCGATGTCGTGATCGGCGATCCGGCCGACCCCGATCTCGTCGCCGAGTGGCTGGAGGCGGAGACGCATGTCGGCCTCGACGGTGCGCGGCTGGTCGGCGTGCGTACGGGACGCGTGCGGCTGCGCGGACGCGTGGTCGACGGACGGTTGTCGCTGGGCGCGCTCGACCGGCTGATGCCGCCCTCGTCGGGCAAGCCGTTCGCATTGCCGCGGCTCGACGTGCAGGTGGCGGACGGTCGGATGCGGCTGGAAACGCCGGCGGGGGTCGTCGGGATGCGCATCGCGGGCCGCGGGCGGCTCGACGAAGGCTTCGCCGGGACGGTGGCGCTGGTCGCGGATCGCCTGGTGCAGGGCGACTGCGCCGTGCGCGGCGTCGGTGCGGCGCT
>JBKBTU010000352.1:0-2046 GCA_046290715.1 Sphingomonas sp.
CGCGCCGCTGCTCGGCGAGGCGATCAAGCGGATCGCGGACGAGACGAGCGTGAGTAGTTTGTTCGATTGACCGCCGGCGCGGCGAAGCCCGCGCCGATGCGCGGCAGGCGCAGCGGTCAATCCGGCCAGCGGGCGCGCCAAGGCGCGACCCGACTGACGACGGCTTTGCCGGCGTCCTTTCCAAAGGATCGATAGTAACGGCGACGACGGCACAGCCGACGTCGGACGGGCTCGGCTGCACCGGCCCGCCGGCCGGTCGCGGGTTTCACGTGCCGCGCACCGGCGCGGGCGTGGCGGCGCCTATCTCTGCGAGAGCGCCACGATATGCTCGAATACCGCCGGGTGCAGCGGCTTGGCGAAGGCGCAGCCGTATTTGAACTTGTCGCGCCAGGCGACCACCGCCTCGAGCCCGGCAAGGCCCGGCAACGTCAACCACACCACCGTACCCGGCCAGAGGGTGAAGCTCGTCTCCGCGCGGAACCCGGACAGCGACAGGTCGGTGACCTCGATCTCGAACCGCGTCTGGCCGCGATCGCGCAGGTGCGCACGCATCTTGACCGCCTTGCGCAGCGCCTGCCGCGACTCGTCGCTCGTCGCGAGCGGTTCGAAGGGTGGCGTGAAGATCGGCTGTTCCATGGCAGCGTTCCTGCCACGGCATTGGTTACTTTTCTGCCAACGCTGTCTCACGATCGGGCGCGCGTACGCCCTGTCGCCCGCGCCGCTTGAGTTCGGCCTTGAGATCCTCGGGCCGCGGTGCGACGAGGAAGCCGAAGCTGACGTTGCCTTCACGCGTTTCGACGACGTGGTGCAGCCGATGCGCCTGGACGATCCGCTTCATATAGGCGGACTTGGGCAGGTAGCGCGTCGGGATGCGCTGATGGACGATGATGTCGTGGAAGCCGAAATAGATCGCGCCATAAGCGGCGATGCCCGCGCCGATCCACGCCCAGCCCGGCCACCAGCCCAGCTGCACACCGCCGAGCAGCAGCACAAACGACGGCACGGCGAAGATCGCGGCATACAGGTCGTTGAGCTCCCAGTTGCCGTGCCGCTTGCGATGGTGGCTGGCGTGGAGGAACCAGCCCGGCCCATGCATGATCCAGCGGTGGGCAGCATAGGCGAACCCCTCCATGCCGACCACCGTCAGGAGAAACAGGAGGATGCCGAGCGGCCAGGACATGCGCGTTCCGTCTAATGCGATGCGTTTGCAATAACGAATGGACCCCCTGCACGATCCGGGGTGGATTCGCCGGGCGGCCTGTGCGAAAGGCCGCTCCAATCTCCTCTTACCAGCATCATGCGAGGCAGGCCATGAACATCCACGAATATCAAGCCAAGGAACTGCTGGCGAAGTTCGGCGTGCCCGTTCCCGCCGGTTTCGCGGCACTGAGCGTCGACGAAGCGGTCGAGGCGGCGGGCAAGCTGCCCGGACCGCTCTACGTCGTAAAGGCGCAGATCCACGCCGGCGGCCGCGGCAAGGGCAAGTTCAAGGAACTCGGCCCTGACGCCAAGGGCGGCGTCCGCCTCGCCAAGACCGCCGACGAAGTCCGCGCGCATGCCGCCGACATGCTCGGCAACACGCTGGTGACGATCCAGACGGGCGAGGCCGGCAAGCAGGTCAACCGCCTGTACATCACCGATGGTGTCGACATCGCCAAGGAGTTCTACCTTGCGCTGCTCGTCAACCGTGCGACCGGTCGCGTCTCGATGGTCGCTTCGACCGAAGGCGGCATGGACATCGAGACGGTGGCGCACGACACGCCCGAGAAGATCCACTCGATCGATATCGACACGGCGACCGGCTTCATGCCGCATCACGGCCGCGCCGTCGCCGCCGCGCTCGAGCTGACCGGCGACCTCGCCAAGCAGGCCGCAAGCGTCGCGTCGAAGCTGTACGACGCCTTCCTCGGCACCGACGCCGAGCAGATCGAGATCAACCCGCTCGCCGTCACCGATGACGGCAAGCTGGTCGTGCTCGACGCCAAGGTCGGCTTCGACGGCAACGCCATGTTCCGTCACAAGGACCTGATGGAACTGCGCGACACC
>JBKBTU010000353.1:0-2045 GCA_046290715.1 Sphingomonas sp.
TGATCTCGATCTCGTCGCGTGCGAAGCCGGCGACCGCGAGGGTGATGCGGTAGCGGTCCTCGGCGAGGCGCTCGAGGTTGAAGGGCGGATAGTTTTCGGCCGTCGCGGCGCGCGCGTTGCTCTCCAGCATGTCGAAGAGGCGGTCGAAGCCGATCGTGGAACGGCGATAGGGGGTCAGATCGAGTCGCATGTCAAATCCTCCGAAAGAAGCGAGTTGAACGACGGTATCCACCAGGGTGCGATACCGGAGCACGGCCCGTCAGCGGCACCGTGCAGCGCTGATTTGGTTGGTCAGAACCCGGTTTCAAGAGGGTGTGGCGCCGGCCAAGTACGGCTTTGCACGGGCCAAGCATCTCCATCTTTCATCATCCCCTGATCCGGTAGAGTTTCGCCGGGAAATATAACGGGGGACTCCGATGTCGCTGACGCTTGCCTTCCTTCTCGCCGGCCAGGTCGCCGCTCCCGCGGCGCCGGCCGACCCGCAGGCGGCATCGCCCTCTCCGGATACGGCGCAGGAGGCATCGGCGCCGGCGAGCGGCGAGGTCGTCGTCACCGCCCGCCGCCGCGCCGAATCGGTCCAGCGGGTGCCGATCGCCATGTCGGTGATCGGCGGCGCGGAGATCGACAAGACGGGGGCGTTCAACGTCAACCGGCTGCAGCAGCAGCAGCCCGCGCTGCAATTCTATTCGAGCAACCCGCGCAATTCGGCGATCAACATCCGCGGGCTAGGCGCGCCGTTCGGCCTGACCAACGACGGCATCGAGCAGGGCGTCGGCTTCTACGTCGACGGCGTCTATATCGGGCGGATCGGCGCCTCGACCTTCGACTTCGTCGACGTCGAACGCGTCGAGGTGCTCCGCGGGCCGCAGGGTACGCTCTACGGCAAGAACACGACGGCCGGCGCGCTCAACATCACCACGCGCCCGCCGAGCTTCACGCCGGAGGCGCGGGTCGAGCTGAGCGCCGGCAACTACCAGTTCATCCAGGCGAAGACCTCCGTCTCGGGGCCGCTGACCGACACGGTCGCGATCCGCCTGTCCGCCTCTTCGACGCAGCGCGAGGGCACGATCCGCAACGTCACGTCGGGCAGGGACCTGCACCGGCAGGACAACACCGGCGTGCGCGGCCAGTTGCTCTGGAACGCCACCGACGCGCTCAACTTCACGCTGTCGGGCGATTACAACGTCCAGAACCCGCTGTGCTGCGCGCAATATTATGCGCGGGTCGGGACGACGCAGCGGCCGGCGGCGCGCCAATATGCCCAGCTCGCGGCGGCGTTCGGATACCGCCCGCCGAGCACCGATCCGTTCGACCGGATCACCGACCTCGATGCCGCGATCAACTCGCGGCAGGAGATCGGCGGCGTGTCCCTGGTGGGCAATTGGGATCTCGGCCCGGCGACGCTGACCTCCGTCAGCGCCTGGCGCTATTGGGACTGGCAGCCGCAGAACGACCGCGACTTCATCGGCCTGCCGATCACCACCGTCTCGCAGAACCCGTCGCAGCAGAAGCAGGTGTCGCAGGAACTGCGCCTCGCCTCGAACGGCAGCAACCGGCTCGACTATACGCTGGGCGCCTTCTTCTTCCACCAGACGATCGATACGCAGGGGTCGCAGGTGCAGGGACCGGCGGCGAGCCGTTTCCTGCTGTCCGGTAACGACGCCAACAATCCGAACGTGCTGAACGGGCTGACCTCGACCAACACGATCAGCTTCGACAACACCAGCTTCGCGATCTTCGGCAAGCTCAACTGGGCGCTGACCGATGCGCTCCACATCCAGCCCGGCCTGCGGGTCAACTACGATCGCAAGTCCGGTTTCTACGAATCGGTGGTCAGCATCCGCAACGCGCAATATGCCTTCACCGCGACCGCGGACAATGTCGCCGCGCTGCTCGCCGCTGCGCCGGTCGGGGCGGCGCGCACGACGTTCCAGAACCAGATCAATACGCTGGCCCCGCAGCGCTACAGCCCGCGGTTCAGCGCGTGGAACACGTCGGGCGACATCACCGTGTCGTATGATGCATCGGCCGATATCCACGCCTAT
>JBKBTU010000354.1:0-2034 GCA_046290715.1 Sphingomonas sp.
CACCCCTCGATCCAGCGGGCGCGGCTCGCTTCGTGGTCGCCGTAGACGCCGCCGACATGCGTCACCAGCACCGCCTCGTCGTCGAGGCCCATGCGGTCGAGCATCTCGGCCTGGCTGGCGAGATCCCATATGCTCTTCCTGGTCAGAGCAGGATCGGGGCTGTTGAGCAGCACGTATTGCGAGGGATGGAAGGACAGCCGCATGTCGAGCGACCGCGCCTTCCTGCCGAGCGCGGCGAGCTCCGCGTCGCTTTCGGCGACCTGGCCATGGAATTGCGGCAGATCGGGATGCGTGGCATAGGGCGCGAGGTCCGACGACAGTCGGTACATGTCGAGTCCGACGCTCGCGAGATAGTCGAGGATGCGGTCCACCTCCTCCAGCGAACACCGGAGGTGCGGTCCCTTCTGCCAGCGGCGCGTGTCGTTGCTCTTGAAGCCGGGCTTTCCCATCACCTTGACGGGGAAGCCTAATCTGAGCGGGCGCGCGGGATCGGTCATGCTGCCACCAACGGGCGGAAGCGGCTCGGGTTGCCGTGGGCTTCGGCATCGGGTTCATGTCCATCGACGTGCACCGCACGAACGGATAAGTCTGTCCGAATCGGTCTAAAGGGAGACGCAACGGGTGAACATCGCTGGCAGGATCGGCTGGATCGTCCTCGCGCTCGTCGGCGCCGCCGCGCTGGGCGTCGTCGCCACCGCTCGCGGCGAGGCGGTCAATGCGGTGTGGATCGTCGTCGCGGCGGTGTCGGTCTACCTGATCGCCTATCGCTTCTATGCGCTCTACCTCGCCAAGGTGGTCGTCGGGCTCGATCCGACGCGGCCGACGCCCGCGGTACGGCATCCCGACGGTCTCGATTTCGTCCCCACCGACCGGCGCGTGCTGTTCGGTCACCATTTCGCCGCGATCGCCGGCGCCGGGCCGCTGGTGGGACCGGTGCTCGCCGCGCAGATGGGGTATCTGCCGGGGATGCTGTGGATCCTGGCCGGCGTGGTGCTGGCCGGCGCGGTGCAGGACTTCATGGTGCTCGTCCTGTCGATGCGGCGCGACGGCCGTTCGCTCGGCGAGCTGATCCGGATGGAGATGGGGCCGGTCCCCGGCACGATCGCGCTGTTCGGCGCCTTCACGATCATGATCATCATCCTTGCGGTGCTGGCGCTGATCGTCGTGCGCGCGCTCGCCGGCAGTCCGTGGGGCCTGTTCACCGTCGCCGCGACGATTCCGCTCGCGCTGCTGATGGGCGTCTACACGCGCTGGCTGAGGCCGGGCCGGATCGGCGAAGTGTCGCTGCTCGGCCTCGTCGGGCTGATCCTGGCGATCGTCTACGGGCAGGACGTCGCCGCGTCGGCGACGCTGGCGCCGTGGTTCACCTACACCCCCGTGCAATTGTGCTGGATCCTCATCGGCTATGGCGCGGTCGCCTCTCTGCTTCCCGTCTGGCTGCTGCTCGCACCGCGCGATTACCTCTCGACCTTCCTCAAGATCGGGGCGATCGCGGCGCTGGCGATCGGCATCGTCGTGGTGGCGCCGCCGATGCGGATGCCCGCCCTCACCCGCTTCGTCGACGGCAGCGGACCGGTCTGGTCGGGATCGCTCTTCCCCTTCCTGTTCATCACCATCGCCTGCGGCGCGGTGTCGGGCTTCCACGCGCTGATCGCCAGCGGCACGACGCCGAAGCTGATCGCGAGCGAGGGCGACGCGCGCTTCATCGGCTATGGCGCGATGCTGATGGAAAGCTTCGTCGCGATCATGGCGCTGGTCGGCGCCTCGGTGATCGATCCCGGCGTCTATTTCGCGATGAACAGCCCGGCGGCAGTGGTCGGCACCGATCCCGGCAGCGCCGCGGCGGCGGTGAGCGCGATGGGCTTCGCGATCACGCCTGAGACGATCGCGACAACCGCCAAAGACGTCGGCGAGACGACGATCATCAGCCGTGCCGGCGGCGCGCCGACGCTCGCGGTCGGTATGGCGCATATCTTCAGCTCGCTGGTCGGCGGGCGGGCGATGATGGCCTTCTGGTACCATTTCGCCATCCTG
>JBKBTU010000355.1:0-1998 GCA_046290715.1 Sphingomonas sp.
CGTGCTGTAACCGCTGCGACATGCTGGGGCGCAGACCAAAATGCGCCCCGCGATCGCTCGCATGGAATTGCATGGTCGTTACCGTTCCTATGGCACGATGCTGCCTTCGTGGAAGAAGATATGGCGCTGGTGATAGTAGCTGGGGCGAGTGGTCAACATGCTTCCGTCGTTTACGAGGCTGCCATTCTATCGGGCGTGCCTGTAGCCGGGTTCGCGACGGTTGGAGACGCGGCACCGCCACCTATGTTTGACTGCCCGTGGCTCGGATTCATCGGCGATGTCGGTCCGCGCGAAAGAGACCGAGGCAATACATTCATCGTGGCGTGTGGCTCCAACGCCCTGCGGCGTGGGGAGAGCGAGGTCCTCGATAGGCAAGGGGCATCATTTGCAAGCGTCCGCCATCCGGCAGCCGTCGTCTCCCCGAGCGCCGACATTGGGCCGGGATCGTGCATCCTCGCAGGTGCCATTATCGGCCCCCGTGTGATCTTGGGTCGGGGCAGCATTATCAATCATGCCGCCAGTGTGGACCACGACTGTGTAATTGGAGACTATAGCAACATTAGCCCCGGCGCGCGCTTCGGTGGCTGTGTAACCTCGGGCCCAGACATTTTCGTGGGTCTGAATGCGTCCATCCTGCAGGGGCTTCATATTGGCCGGGGTGCCACGATCGGCGCCGGCGCCGTTGTTATCCGTCAGGTCGCCGATCGAACGACGGTCGTCGGGGCCCCTGCCCGCCAGATCGGCAGCTAGGCGTTTTCCCGAAATTCGATCGTTTTCGAGAAAGGCAGCGTCCCGATAATGTCTGCTATGGCAACCCGCTTGCCGGAAGCCGCAGTTCCGCCCCCCCACTTTCGCCTCTCACCGCCCCCGCACCACCTCGCATCCGACGCTGGCGTCGGGGTAGACATCCGGCTTGGTCGAGCGGACGCGGACTTCGCGCGTGCGCGAGTCGGCGAGGCACAGCGCGGCGACCGCTTCCACCAGCGTTTCCTGGAGCGCGAAGCCGGGTCCGTCCGCCAGCGCGCGGATGCCGTCGCGGACGAAGTCGTAATCGAGCACCTCGTCGATCGCATCCGCGCTCGGCGGCGCCGGGTAGGACACCGTCATCCATACCGACAGCCGCACGCGCTGCGGCGTCGCCTCGTGCGGATGGATGCCGAGGCGCATCATCACCTCGAGCCCGTCGAGGATCGTCGTATAGTCAGCCATCGCGGCCCTCGAACATCACGTCGCCGTCGCGGCGCACGAAGCGCTGCCCGGCGTCGACATAGAGCGTCTGTCCCGTGACGCTGCGTGCGCCGAGCAGGTAGACGACGGCGTCCGCGACATTCGCCGCCCCCACCGGATGGCGGAGCAGATTGTCCGAGGCGACCGCCTGGAATTCCGCCTCGCTCTGGTCGCCGCTCGGCAGCGTGATGCCGGGCGCGACCGCGTTGACGCGGACGCGGGGCGCGAGCGCCTGCGCCAGCATCGTCGTCGCGCCGGAGAGCGCGTATTTGGACAGCGAATAGCTGAAGAAATCCGGGTTCGGATTGGCGAGCTTCTGGTCGAGCAGATTGACGACCGCGCCGTCGTCCACCCCGTCCTGCGCACCGAGCGCGGCGGCGAGGATCGCCGGGGTCACGGCGTTGGTCGCGTGCAATCGGGCGGCAAGGCCGGCGTCGATCGCCTCGGGCCGGTCGAAGGCGAACGTCGACGCGCTGTTGACGAGCGCCGTGATCGGCCCGCCCGCCGCGTCGCGCGCGCGCGCGAACAGCGCCGCCGCGGCGCCGCTATCGGCGAGATCGCCCTGCACGCATGCCCCGCCCAGTTCGGCCGCGAGGGCTTCCGCCTCGGCCGCCGAACGGCCGTAATGGATCACCACCCGCCAACCCGCCGCCGCCGCCGCACGTGCGATCACCGCACCGAGCCGCTTGGCACCGCCGGTGACCAGCACCGTGCCCGGCATCAGCCGCGAAGGCCCATCAGCGCGAGCACCTCCTTGCGGCTGCGCTCGTC
>JBKBTU010000356.1:0-584 GCA_046290715.1 Sphingomonas sp.
GCGTCAGCGTGGTTGATCCGGCGCTTCATCGACCCGGACGCGACCTTCAAGTTCGTGGAGGGCAAGGGTTACGCCCCCGAGCCCGGCGAGCTGCGCTTCGACATGGCGGACGCCGAGTTCACGCACGAAGGCGACCGCTGCACCTTCGAGACGCTGGTGTTCCGCCGAGGGCTCGACGGCGACCCGGCGCTCGTCGCGCTGTCGGAGATCATCCACGACCTCGACATCGCCGACGACAAGTTCGGCCGGCCGGAGACGGCCGGCGTCAGCGCGCTGATCGAGGGGATATGCGCCGCCACGCCCGACGACCCCGACCGGCTCGCGCGAGGCGCGGGCGCGCTCGACGGCTTCTACGCCCACTTCACCAGGCGACGAGGAGAATGACGATGGAGGCGACCGCGACCGCGCCGATCGTAGGCCCGAGCCCGCGGGATCACGGCATCCCCTTCGGCGAAGCGCTGCGGGTCTGGGCCAAGGTTGCCGCCTTAAGCTTCGGCGGCCCGGCCGGCCAGATCGCGATGATGCACCGCGTGCTGGTCGAGGAGCGGCGATGGATCGGCGAGGAGCGGTTCCTTCACGCGCTC
>JBKBTU010000356.1:594-1997 GCA_046290715.1 Sphingomonas sp.
AATCACGATCTCAAATATTGCATGTTGCTGCCCGGCCCCGAGGCGCAGCAGCTCGCCATCTACATCGGCTGGCTGCTCCACAAGACCAAGGGCGGGCTTGTCGCTGGCGCGCTGTTCGTGCTCCCCGGCCTGGTCGCGATCATGGCGCTGAGCTGGGTCTATGCGCTGTTCGGCAACGTCCCCTTTGTTGAGGCGCTGTTCTTCGGCTTGAAGGCCGCCGTGCTCGCGATCGTGCTTCAGGCCGTCGTGCGCATCGGCTCGCGCGCGCTGAAGAACAACGTCATGCGCGGGATCGCGGCGGCATCGTTCGTGGCGATCTTCTTCCTTGGCGTTCCTTTCCCGATCATCATTCTTGCGGCCGCCATCGCCGGCTTCCTTGGCGGGCGCGCACGCCACCCCGCCTTCATGGGCGGGGGCAGCCACGGTGCATCGGGCGGCAAGATCGTCCGCGATGCCGAAACCGCGCTTGGCGAGCACGTCCCCGACCACGCCCGCCCCAGCCTCGCATGGTCGCTCCGGATCAGCGGTGCGCTCCTCGCGCTGTGGCTCGCGCCGATTGCGGCGCTGCTCGCGTCAGTCGGACCGGGCAATGTGTTCACGCAGATCGCGCTGTTCTTCTCCAAGATGGCGGTGGTGACGTTCGGGGGCGCTTACGCCGTGCTCGCCTATGTCGCTCAGCAGGCCGTCGAAAACTACGGCTGGCTTCGTCCCGGCGAGATGCTGGACGGACTTGGCATGGCGGAGACGACGCCGGGGCCGCTGATCATCGTGACGCAGTTCGTCGGCTTCATGGGCGCGTTCCGGCAAGCGACCGGCTTGCCCCCGCTGCTCGCCGCCACCTTGGGGGGCTTGCTCACGACCTGGGTGACGTTCGTGCCTTGCTTCCTCTGGATCTTCCTGGGCGCGCCGTTCATCGAGAAGCTGCGCGGTAACAAGGCGCTGTCGGCCGCGCTCGCCGCCATCACCGCAGCCGTGGTCGGCGTGGTGCTCAATCTGGCGGTGTGGTTCGCGCTCCACACCCTGTTTCACCAAGTCCGCGCCCTGCCGATCGCCGGCAGGACGCTGGACGTGCCGGTGTTGTCCACCCTCGACCCGGCCGCGCTAGCGTTGACCGTCGCGGCCCTGGTCGCGATGTTCCGGTTCAAGTCGGGCGTGATCCCGACCTTAGGCGCGTGCGCTGCGGCGGGCGTCGCGCTTCGCTTGTCCGGGCTCGCTTAGAGCTGGAGCCCGAAGCGCGGCCCCACCCACGTCATCGCGAGGTAGAGCGCAACCGTGAGGAGACACCCCGAGGCGAGCGCCAGCCAGAACGGCGCGCCGCGGTTGAGCATCGCCGCAATGAGTAGGAACATCGGCAAGGACGGCAGCACGTACCAGAAGGTCGCGCCGGCATGGGCCGCCATGCG
>JBKBTU010000357.1:0-1980 GCA_046290715.1 Sphingomonas sp.
GCCGCGGACGAAGCCTGCGGGATCGGCGACATGCTCGATCACCTCGAGGCTGGTGACGAGGTCGAAGCGCCCGGTCATCGCCTCGACCCCGACCGCGCGATAGTCGATGGCGAGCCCGCTCGCCGCTGCATGCGCGGCCGCCACCGCGATATTCTCCGCCGCCGCATCGATGCCGGTAACCTGCGCGCCGAGGCGGGCGAGCGGCTCGCACAGCAACCCCGCGCCGCAGCCGACGTCGAGCGCGGTCTTGCCGGCGAGCGGCGCGAAGCTGGTGTCGTCGCCGTCCCAATGCAGGTCGACCGCAGCACGGATGTAGCCGAGGCGCGTCGGATTGAGGCGATGCAGCATCGCCGAGGATCCCTTGGGGTCCCACCAGTCCTGCGCCATGGCCCCGAAATGCTTCGCTTCGCGGGGGTCAATCGTGCTGGCGCCCGGGGGATCGATCGTGCTGCTTGCGCTTGCCATGACCGCTACCTATCAGGGCGGCCCCTTTCCCCCAAGGAGTTTGGCGAAGACGATGGCACGCATCGTGATGAAGTTCGGCGGCACGTCGATGGCCGGGATCGAGCGCATCCGGAGCGTCGCGGCGCGCGTCAAACGCGAGGTGGAGGCGGGCAACGAGGTCGCCGTCGTCGTCTCGGCGATGGCGGGCGAGACCGACCGGCTGGTCGGCTTCTGCCGCGAGGCCTCGTCGCTCTACGATCCGAAGGAATATGACGTCGTCGTCTCCGCGGGCGAGCAGATCACCAGCGGCCTGCTCGCGATCGCGTTGCAGGCGGCGGGCGTGAAGGCGCGCTCGTGGCTTGGCTGGCAGTTGCCCGTCCATACCGACGATGCGCACGCGAAGGCGCGGATCGGCACGATCGAGACCGATGCCCTGCTCGCCAGCATGGGCGCAGGCGAGGTCGCGGTGATCCCCGGCTTCCAGGGGCTGACCGAAGGCAACCGGGTGACGACGCTCGGCCGCGGTGGGTCCGACACCTCGGCGGTGGCGGTGGCGGCGGCGGTGAAGGCGGACCGCTGCGACATCTACACCGACGTCGACGGCGTCTACACCACCGATCCGCGCATCGTGCCGCGCGCGCGCAAGCTCGCCAAGGTGACCTATGAAGAGATGCTGGAACTCGCCAGCGTCGGCGCGAAGGTGTTGCAGACCCGCTCGGTCGGCCTCGCGATGAAGGAACAGGTCCGCGTCCAGGTACTCTCGTCGTTCACCGGCGAGGACGCGCCGATGGCGGATACATTGCCCGGCACGATGATCGTCGGCGAAGAGGAGATAGACGACGTGGAACGCCAGCTGATCACCGGCATCGCGCACGATAAGAACGAGGCAAAGATCACGCTCACCAGCGTCCCCGACAAGCCGGGCGCGGTGGCGGCGATCTTCGAACCGCTCGCGGCGGCGAACATCAACGTCGACATGATTATCCAGAATATCGCGCACAACCACGGGTCGACCGACGTCACCTTCACCGTGCCGTCCGCCGACCTTGCGCGGTCGCTGGAGTCGCTCAACCAGGCGCGCGAGGCGATCGGCTTCGGCGAGCTCGTCCACGACACCCGCGTCGCCAAGATCTCGGTCGTCGGCGTCGGCATGCGCAGCCACGCGGGCGTCGCCAGCACGATGTTCACGACCTTGGGCGCGCGCGGGATCAACATCCAGGCGATCTCGACCAGCGAGATCAAGGTCAGCGTGCTGATCCACGAGGACGAGACCGAACTCGCCGTCCGCGTGCTGCACACCGCGTACGGGTTGGACGCAGAGGCGGCGGCGTGAGCGTCGGCAGCGAACGCCTCCAGCGCCGCATGGCGCGCGGCGCGGCGTTTCTCGGCAGCGAGGTCGCGATCATGGCCGGCGCGATGTCGTGGGTCTCGGAGCGCAACCTCGTCGCCGCGATGTCCAACGCCGGCGGCTTCGGCGTCATCGCCTGCGGGGCGATGACCCCCGAACTGCTCGATGCCGAGATCGCCGGCACCAAG
>JBKBTU010000358.1:0-1970 GCA_046290715.1 Sphingomonas sp.
ATCCTGCCGCATCGAACGCAGCTTCACGATGTCGAACGCCTGGTTGTAGAGGCCGACGCGGCGCTGGCGGTAGAAGGCGGGGCCACGCGATTCGAGCTTGATCGCGAGCGCAGTGACGAGGATCACCGGCAGCGTCAGGATCAGCAGCAGCAGGCTGGCGGTTACGTCGAACGCGCGCTTGACGACGCTCGACAGCATCCGCCCCGACGCGAAGCCGTCCGAGAAGATCAGCCAGGAGGGATTGACCGAATTGAGGTCGATACGCCCGGTCTCGCGCTCGAGGAAGCTCGAGATCTCGGACACCGCGACGCCGGTGGTGCGCACCCGCAGCAGGTCCTTGAGCGGCAGCGCGTTGCGGCGTTCCTCCAGCGCCAGCACGACTTCGCTGGCATTGTGGTCGACGACATGCGCGGCGAGGTTGGGGATCGCATCGCGCGCCACCGCGTCCGGCACCACCGGCTGCGCCTCGCCCATCGCGACATAGCCCGCGACGATGACGTTGGCACCCGGCTGCGCGGCGAGGTCGCCGATCCGTGCCGCCCGATGGCCAGCGCCGAGCACGATGATCCGCCGTTTGAAGGTATCGCCGCCCAGCGTCTTGCCGAGCAGCGCACGCACCACGACGAGCAGCAGCGCGGCGATCACCGTCGCATAGGCGAGATTCGAGCGCCACAGCGCAACCGGCGGCACGAGGAAGAAGAGGATCGACAGGAACGTCACGCCGAGCAGGATCGCGACGGCGAGGCGCGCCGCGGCGAAGCGCAGCGACAGGAACGAGGCGACGCCATAGGCCCCCACGGCGATCAGCGCGATCTGCAGCGCGGCGGCGAAGGCGAGCAGCTGCGGCAGCCGGGTGGTCACCGGCTCGATCAGCATGCCGATCTGCCGCGCGCGAATCACCCAGCCGAGCTCCGCCGCCGTCATCAGCAATACCGCATCGACCACGCCGAGCAGCAGCACGGCATACGGTACATAGTGTTTGAACAGACGGATCATGCCCGCATTCTCCGACGGCGGCCTGTAAGCTTTTCCGACAGGCCGACCCCGCGTCGCAGAAAAAAGCAAAAAAAGCTTGAACAAGCGCCCGCTTCGGTTCGTTACGTTCCCGATCCTTCCGGTCGGGAGGGGACCTTGCCTGGAGTCCACCACCCGTCATGACGATCGTACCTGTGATCCTTTCCGGAGGATCCGGCACCCGCCTGTGGCCGATGTCCCGCCCCGAGATGCCCAAGCAGCTGCTCGCGCTGACCGCCGAAGAGACCATGCTGCAGCTGACCGCGAAGCGCGCGCACGGCGAAGCCTTCGCCGCGCCGATCGTCGTCGCCAACGCCCGCCACGCCGACCATATCGACGAGCAGCTCGCCGCCGCCGGTGCCGCGCCGCAGGCGGTGATCCTGGAGCCGGTGGCGCGCAACACCGCCCCCGCCATCGCGCTGGCGGCGCTCGCCGCCCAGGGCGAGGACGCGCTGCTCGTCATGCCGTCCGATCACGTCATCGCCGACGTCGCCGCCTTCCACGCCGCGATCGAGGCGGCGATGCCGCTGGTCGCCGAGGGCTGGCTGGTGACGTTCGGCATCACCCCCGATGCGCCCGAGACCGGCTATGGCTGGATCAAGATCGGCGACGTGCTGGCGCCCGGCGTGCACCGCGTCGCCCGCTTCGTCGAGAAGCCGGTGCGCGAGCGGGCCGAGGAGATGCTGGCGTCGGGCGACCATGCCTGGAACGGCGGCATCTTCCTGTTTCGCGCCGACATCTTCCTCGGCGCGCTCGCCGCGCATGCGCCGGGGATGCTGACCGCGACGCAGGACGCGATGCGCGGCGCCCGGCGCGAAGGCGTGCGGATCCATCCGGATGCGGACGCCTTCGGCGCCTCGCCGTCCGATTCGATCGACTATGCGGTGATGGAGCGCGCCGAGCGCGTCGCCGTGGTGCCGGTGTCGATGGGCTGGAGCGACGTCGGCAGCTGGGAC
>JBKBTU010000035.1:0-3469 GCA_046290715.1 Sphingomonas sp.
GGCAGCAACGGGATGATGGCCTCGCTCGCTTCCCAAAGGGCAACGGCCGAGGTCAGGCGATCGGTTTCCCAATCCATGCGCGCCGAGAAATGCCAGGCCTCTGGCTCGCGCGCGATCATGGCGACGATCGCCGAGGCGTCGACGAACAGCGTCACTCGTCGTTGAGCGAATCGTAGAAGCGCTTGTCGGCTTCCAGCCCGGATGGCAGCGGCAGCGGATGTTCGATCCAGAACTTGCGAAGCCATTCGGGGGCCGGCGAGGTCAAGGAGTGGCGATGCGCGTAATCCTGCACCGCCAACGCCACGATCCGCTGCATCGGCGTTCCGCGTTCATCCGCCAGCCGCGCGATCGCTCTGACCACGTCCTCGTCTTCGATGAGGAAGGGCGCGGTCAAAGCCTGCTGCTCGGCGCGGCTCAAAGGCGGATTGGGTGCATTCATATCAACCGTTCGGCCCCTCATACGCCTCGACGATCCGCCCGACAATCGGATGGCGCACGACGTCCGCGGCGGTGAAGCGCGTCATCGCGATACCCTCCACCCCGTCGAGCCGCATCGTCGCATCGGCGAGGCCGGAGGCGCCGACCCCGCCGGGCAGATCGGTCTGGTTGGGGTCGCCGCAGATCACCATCCGGCTGTTTTGCCCGAAGCGGGTCAGGAACATCTTCATCTGTGCCGGCGTCGTATTTTGCGCCTCGTCGAGGATGACGAACGCATCCGCCAGCGTACGGCCACGCATGAAGGCGATCGGCGCGATCTCGATCTCTCCGCTCGCGATCCGCCGCTCGACCTGCTCGGCGGGCAGGCAATCGTGCAGCGCATCATAGAGCGGGCGAAGGTAGGGATCGACCTTCTCCTTCATGTCGCCGGGAAGGAAACCCAGTTTCTCGCCCGCCTCGACCGCGGGGCGCGACAGGATCAGTCGCTGGACGCTGCCGGTGATAAGTTGCGACACCGCCTGCGCGACCGCGATATAGGTTTTGCCCGTGCCTGCCGGTCCGAGTGCGAAGATCATGTCGTTGGTGGTGAGCTCGCGCATGTAATGCGCCTGCGCCGGCGTCCGCGGCACGATCGTCTTCTTGCGCGTGCGGATCATGATCGAGGGCAGGCCGCTGCGTTCGGTGCTGACGATGCCGTCGAGCGTCGGCTCCGACGCCATCGCGATCGACGCGTCGACGAGGCCGGTGTCGACCTCCTCGCCGCGCTGAATGCGGTGATAGAGATCCTGGAGCACGTCGCGCGCGAGCGCGACATTGTCCGCCGTTCCCTCCAGCCCGACGCGGTTGCCGCGCGCGGTGATGTAGACGCCCAGCCGGTTTTCGAGCGCCACCAGATTCTGGTCGTACTGGCCGAACAGCGTGGCGAGCAACTGGGGCTTGTCGAACAACACCTCCGTCCGGCTGCGTTCACCGGAGCGGGCGGGGACGGGCTTGCGACTCATGCGGTCCTTTCACGCCGGGATGGCGTCCCACGAATGTGGGATGCGGGATCGCGAAAGGAAAGCCGCAAAACGGCCAAGCCAGATCAGGCAGCGGATCGGGCGGGGCCGCTCAGGCCGCGGCGCGCACCCGCTCCGCGCCGCCGACCGACACCGGCCCGGCCGACAGGATGTCGACCGCCACCATGTCGCCGATCGCCGCATCGGTCATCAGATGGACCGATTGCAGCCACGGCGACTTGCCGAGCATCTGGCCGGGAAGCTTGCCGCGTCGCTCGATCAGGACGTCGCATTGCCGCCCGACGCTCGCCGCGTTGAAGGCGAGCTGGTCGCGCCCCAGCGCGGCCTGCAGCCGCTGCAACCGCTCGTCCATTACCTCCGCCGCCACCGCGTCCGCCATGGCGGCGGCCGGCGTACCGGGGCGGGGGCTGTACTTGAACGAATACGCCTGAGCGTAGCCGACCGCATCGACGAGGGCGAGCGTCTCGGCGAACTCCGCCTCGGTCTCGCCGGGGAAGCCGACGATGAAGTCGCCCGACAGCGCGATGTCGGACCTGACCGCGCGGATGCGGTCGAGCAGCCGCAGGTAGGAATCGCGTGTGTGGCTGCGGTTCATCGCCTTCAGCACGCGATCGCTGCCCGCCTGCACCGGCAGGTGGAGGAACGGCATCAGGCTTTCGACGTCGCCGTGCGCGTCGATCAGGCCCTGCGCCATGTCGTTGGGGTGGCTGGTGGTGTAGCGGATGCGCGACAAGCCGGGGATGCGGTCGAGCACGCGGATCAGATCGTGCAGCCCGCGGCCCTCGTCCGCCCAGGCGTTGACGTTCTGGCCGAGCAATGTGATCTCGCGCGCGCCGGCATCGACCAGGGCCTTCGCCTCGTCGACGATCGCCGCGAACGGCCGGCTGACCTCAGCGCCGCGCGTATAGGGCACGACGCAATAGGTGCAGAATTTGTCGCACCCCTCCTGCACCGTCAGGAAGGCGGACGGCCCCACGCGGCGTCGCGCGGGCAGGCTGCCGAACTTCGACAACAACGGCATGTCGGTGTCGAGACCCGGCGTTCCCGCGGCGGCCTTGGCGACGAGATCCGGCAGGTTGTGATAGGCCTGCGGACCGACGACGACGTCGACCTTGGCGCGGCGGACGATTTCCTCGCCCTCCGCCTGCGCGACGCAGCCGGCGACGGCGATCATCGGGCGGCGGCCATGCTTGCGCAGCCGGCCGATGTCCGAATAGACCTTTTCGGTCGCCTTCTCGCGGATGTGACAGGTGTTGAGCACGACCAGATCGGCCGCCTCGGCGTCCGCGGTCGCGGTCAGCCCGTCGGCCGCCATCAGTTCCGCCATACGCTCGCCGTCGTAGACGTTCATCTGGCAGCCGAACGACTTGACGTGAAAGGTCCGGGGCTTGTCCGCAGCACTCATGGCGGCGGCGCATACAGGATCGGGGCGGGGATCGCTACCCGCCCGAAAAGCCCGTGCTCCTGCGGAAGCAGGAGCACGGTTGCGGCTTACATCCCGCCCATCGCGGCACCGGCGCCGCCCTTGACGTGGGCGAGGTGCTTTTCGATGATCGGCACCGCGGTGGTCGCGACCTGGCGCAGCGCCGGGTCCTGACCGTCGGTGGCATAGCCCTTGTGCAGCGACCATGCGGCCTTATGCGCGTCGGCCTGCTGCTGCATGTAGAGCGCGTCGAACGCGTCGGGCGAGGCATCGCGCAGTGCGGCGATCTTCGCGGCATTGGGTTCGGACAGCGCCTTGCCTGGCTTCATCACCTTGGGTTCGGTTTTGGGCAGCGCCGCCATCAGCGCCTTGGTGGTCTGGGTGTGGTCGGCGATCATCTCGCGCGCGAAATCCTTGGTCGCCTGGTTCTTCGCCTTGGACAGCGCGAGCTTGCTCGACTGGATCTCGTACATGTCGCTGTCCGCGGCCCAGGCGACGTAATTCTGCGACGGCGTGCCGGTCATCGGCGCGGCGCCGACCTGTGCGGCGGTCATGGTCCCGGCGTCCTGCGCCAATGCTCCGGTCGAGA
>JBKBTU010000035.1:3567-15467 GCA_046290715.1 Sphingomonas sp.
GATGCAAATCAACATCTTGCGCATGTTTTTCTCCCTATTGCGGGGCGGTAACGACTTGAACTGCAAGGTGTTCCGGCGCTGCCAATACTTGCTGGCGCCGCCGCTGCATTCGTGAAATGTTGCGATGATGGGGGAAGGGAGAACAAGGGCGCGGGGGCTCGGCGCGTTCATGCTCGCATCGGCCGGGTTGGCGAGCACAACGCTTACCGCGGTGCTGGCGGCGCAACAGACGCCGCCCGACGTCGTGGTGCAAGGCGGAACACCGCGGATGATCGCCGGATTGTGGAGTTTCCGCTCCAGCATCGGGTACACGCCCCCGCCGGGCAATCGCAGGATGAGGCCGCCTCGACTCGCACGCAGCTGGAACCTGTGCGTCACCGACGGCGACACGCGCGCGATCCTGGAACAGCTCGTAGGCGAACGCGCCGGCTTCGACGGTGGCCAGACCTGCTCCTCGCTCTCGCTGTCGATCGAGCGTGATCGCGTTCACGGCAGTCGCCGATGCATGGTCGCCCTGGGAGCCGTCGGATCAGGCATCCGCACGACACGGTTCCGCGCCCGGATCGGGGAGCGAAAGCTCGCGGCGGATTACGCGCTCCAAGGCAGCATCCGCGGCGAGACAGGACCCAGCACGCGCTGGCAGGTCACCGCGGATCGGGTGGGCGACTGCCCGGCGGCGGGGAAGGTGCTATCGGCTCCGGCACCAGCGCCGGCGCCGACGCCGGTCGTGGTTACGGCGCCGCTGATCCGCGCCGCATCGGGGCGGGCCGAGGAGCCGGTCTCTCCCGGGCCAATGTCCGATGCCGCGGATCATCCGCTGGCGGTGGCCGGCGTTTCGCCTCGCCCGGCCCCGCCGCCTGCGGGGGAAGCCGACGACGTCGTCGTGATCGCGCGCAAGCTGCGCGTCATGCGCCTCCATTACGCCAGCGACGGCGCGCTCTTCCGCTGGTGCCACGCCGACATATCCAGCGGCGATCCGCGCATCGACCGGATCGGCTGCGCCCTGGTGAGGGCGTGCGTGCGCGAGGGGAGCGATACGGTAGCGGACACGCTCGCCTGCTATCATCGCAAGGTCGACACGCTCGATCCCGTCACCGGCGCGGCGCGGCGGCCGGTCGCGGCGCCGGCGAAATGATCCGCCGCCCAAAGGTCCCCTCGCCAAAGCGCAGGAAAGCTGTACGCTCGCGGCCATGAAGCTGACCCGCCCCGCTCTGCTCGCCCTGCTGGCCATCGCCGGCGCCATCCCGACCGTCGCACACGCGCAGGAGGAGGCGGCACCCGCGCCGCGCCGCACCCGCATCGCGCTGGGGCCGCAGCTCAAGCCGAGCTATCCGGGGGCGGATTCGGTGAGCCTCAGGCCCTTTATCGACGTTTCGCGTACGCAGGGCGACACGCCCTTCGCCTTCGAAGCACCCGACGAGAGCGTCGGCTTTCCGCTGCTGCGTCGCGACGCGCGGCTGCAGGTCGGGCCGTCGATCGGCTTCGTCGGGCGGCGGCGCAGCCGCGATGTCGGCGGCGCGCTGCCCGGTGTCGGCTTCACCGTCGAAGCGGGCGGCTTCGCGCAATATGCGCTGACCGATGCGCTGCGCGTCCGCGTCGAGGCGCGACAGGGTCTGGGCGGGCACAAGGGGCTGATCGGCGTGGTCAGCGCCGATTACGTCATGCGCGACGCGGATCGCTGGCTGTTCTCGATCGGCCCGCGGCTGACGCTGGCGAGCGCCCACTACAACCGCGCCTATTTCGGCGTGGCGCCCGCCGACGCCGCGCGTTCGGGTCTGCCGGCGTTCGATGCGGGCGGCGGCGTGCAAGCGGTGGGCGCAGCGGCGGGCGTGCTCAAGCAGCTCACGCCGCGCTGGGGCGTCGTCGGTTATGCCAAATACGACCGGCTGGTCGCCGATCCCGGCCGCTCGCCGGTGGTGCGCGCCTTCGGCTCGCGCAACCAGCTGTCCGGCGGCGTCGCCGTGTCCTATTCGTTCGGCGCCGGCATCGACTGAACGATCGCGTCGCGCGCGGCCGTCGCGATGCCCTTGCGCCCGCCCGCGCGCGCGGGATCGAAGGGCGGCAGCAGGTGCAGCGTCACCGGGAAGGTGCCGCGGCGGCGTAGCACGCGCAGCGCATGCGCCTGGCCCGGTTCGTCGCCGATCCAGGCGAGTTCGCCGGTCGCCGGACCGTAATCGATGCGGATCGGCTGCACCATGACGCCCGCCGGCGGCGGATCGAGCGCGGCGAGCAGCGCCGCCTTGAACGGCAGCAAGGTCACGCCATCGCCGGTGGTTCCTTCGGGGAAGATGGTGACGCCACCGCCTTGCCCCAGCGCCGCGCGGAGGCGTTCGATCTGCGCGGTCACCTGCAACCGGTCCTCCCGGGTCACGAAGATCGTGCGGTTCAGCCTGCACAGCCAGCCGACCAGCGGCACGGTGCTGAGCTCGCCCTTGGCGACGAACGCGCTGCCCGTCGCACCCGCGATCGCAAGAATGTCGATCCAGCTCAGGTGATTGGCAAGAAAGACGACCTCGCGACGGAGCGGCGTGCCGACCACGCGCACGCGCGCGCCGACGATGCGGGCGACGCCGCCCAGGAACAGCCGCGGCCAGGGCGAAGGGAGGCGGAACAGCCGCCACAGCCCGTGCATCGCCAACGCCCCGAGCAGCGCGGCCACCAGCATCGCCAGCCGCGCAGCGAGGCGCAGGTTGCCGATCATGAGAGACCTCTGCGATGTCGCTCCGCTCGCCCCGATCGGTCCGTCACCCCGGACGTGTTCCGGGGTCCACTGTTCCGCGCAATCACTGTCTGAGGCTCTCGCCGCACGGTGGATGCCGGAACACGTCCGGCATGACGAAAAAAAATTTTGCAGGGGTTTCGTTCATGCGGAAACCGGCAGCGCCGGCACGGGCCGCGTCACGCCTTGCGGTCGAGGCTGACGCCGTACAATTCCATGCGATGGTCGACGAGGCGGAAGCCGAGCTTCTCGGCGATCGCCTTTTGCAGCTGCTCGAGTTCGGGATCGACGAACTCGATGACCTTGCCGGTCTCAACATCGATCAGATGGTCATGATGCGCCTCGGGCGAGGGCTCGTAGCGCGCGCGGCCGTCGCCGAAATCGTGGCGGTCGAGGATGCCCGCCTCCTCGAACAGGCGCACGGTGCGGTAGACGGTCGCGATCGAGATGCCCGGATCGATCGCGGAGGCGCGCTCGTACACCTTCTCGACGTCGGGATGATCCTCCGCCTCGGACAGGACGCGGGCGATGACCCGCCGCTGTTCGGTGATGCGCAGGCCCTTCTGGTTGCACAGGGCTTCGAGGTCGATCTTGCGAGGCATGGGTGACAATGTAGTGGATCGGGCTTGTTGCGAAAAGCGAAACCGACTCGCAATAATGTCGGCGGCACCGGGAGCGGGCGGGTACCGAACCCGCGGTGCTACACGGCGCGCCGATAGGTATGCGCGTCGAATGCCTGGCCGGTGCGGCCGCGATAATAGCTGCGGCGTTCGCCGACCTTGGCGAAGCCCTGCGCCGCATAGAGGTCGACCGCCGGGTTGCCCGCGCGCACCTCGAGATGGAGGTCGGCGATACCGCCTGCCTGCGCCTCGGCGATCACCGCGCGCAGCAGCGCGGTGGCGATGCCGCGGCGGCGGAAGGCGGGGTCGACCGCGAGCAGCAGCAGCTCGGCCTCGTCGGCGACGCTGCGGACCATCGCGAACCCGGCCGGCACGTCGTCGACCAGCGCCAGCGTCAGCCGCACGCCGGGCATCGCGAGCACGCCCATGCATTGGTTGCGCGTCCAGGCCTCGCCGTAGCGGGGATCGAAGGCGGCGCCCATCAGCGCATCGACGATGGCGACGTCGCGCGCATCGCCGGTGCGCAGCAGGATCTGGCGCGTCGCCATCAGGCCGGCACCCTGGCTTCGGGAGACCGGCCGCCGGGCAGCTTGGCATCGGGCGCGCGGCCATAGAGCGGGCGGGGGGGCAGCGTCGCGAGCTCCGGCGGCAGCAGCAGCGCGTCCGCCGCGTTCGGCAGCGCCGGCGTCCCGGCCAGATCGGGCGCCACCTGCTGCAACCAGCGTACGCCGTTGCCCACCGGGTGGCGGCCGCCGAGTGCGGCGATCGCCGCATCGGGTTTCAGCGAGGCGAGCGGGCCGAGGGGGGAGGGGCCGACGGCGAAGGGTTGCACGAACACCTCGCCATGGCCGCCCTCCAGCATGACGGCGATCTCATCCGCCCGGCCGGCGGCGAAGGCGGCGGCGGCGATCAGCGACAGGCTGGAATAGCCCTCGACGACGGCGCCCCAACCGAGCGCCAGTCCCCGCGCGGCGGCGATGCCGACACGCAGGCCGGTGAAGCTTCCGGGCCCGACGTCGACGAGGATGCGCGTCGCGCGTCCGCCGTCGGGCAGTTCGGCGATCATCGGCAACAGCTGCTCGGCATGGCCGCGGCCGACTTCGCGGTGCTGCGCCGCGATCACCGCGCCGCCCGCGATCAGCGCGATCGAGCAGGCGGCGGTGGCGGTGTCGATGACGAGGGTGCGGGCGGGGTCGGTCATGGTCGTCGCCCCGCTTTGCGGCACGGGGCCTCCGAGGACAAGGCCCGAGGATAGGGCTGCGCTGCTAGGCGATCGTGTTGAACCGCTCGAACGCCGGGCGGGGCAGGCGATCGTAGACGCTCGCCGGGTCGCCATAGCCCAGGGTGGAGATGAAGTTGGACCGCACGCCGGGGCGATCGGCAAAGAACGCCTTGTCCACCGCACCCTGGTCGAAGCCGGACATCGGCCCGGTATCGAGCCCCAGGGCGCGCGCGGCGATGATGAAATAGGCGCCTTGCAGCGTCGAATTGCGGAAGGCGGAGGCGGTGCGCAATTCGGTGTTGCCGTCGAACCAGGCCTTGGCATTGGTGTGCGGGAACAGTTCCGGCAAAAGCTCGTGAAATTCAACGTCCATGCCGATGATGACGCTGACCGGCGCCTTCAGGATCTTGGGCGCGTTGGTCTCCGAGACGCAGGCGGCGAGACGCGCCTTGGCGTCGTCGCTCACGCACCAGACGAGCCGTGCAGGCAGCTGGTTGGCGCTGGTCGGGCCCCATTTCATCAGGTCCCAGATCGCATGGAGCTGCGCTTCCTCGACCGGTTGGTCGGTGTAACCGTTGTAGCTGCGCGCGGTGCGGAAGATCCGGTCGAGCGCTTCGTCGGACAAAGGGGCTGGCAGGGGATGGCTCATCAGACGGCCCTCACTTCGGTGACTTCGGGAACGTAATATTTCAGCAGCTGCTCGATGCCGTTCTTCAGCGTCGCGGTGGACGACGGGCAGCCCGCGCACGCGCCGTGCATCGCCAGGAACACCTTGCCCTTGTCGAACCCGCGATAGACGATGTCGCCGCCGTCGTTCGCCACCGCGGGGCGGACGCGCGTGTCGATCAGCTCGCGGATCTGCGCGACGATCTCGGCATCGGCGGGGTCGTCGGTCGTCACCTCGTCGGCCGCAGGCACGCTGAAGCCCGCGCCGCTTTGCCGGAACAGGGGCATGTTGGCGGCGAAGTGATCGAGCAGGATGGCGAGCACGTCGGGCTTGAGGCCCCCCCAATCGACTCCCGGCGCGGCGGTCACCGACACGAAGTCGCGACCGAAGAACACGCCCGTCACGTCGCCCAGCGCGAACAGCATGTCGGCGAGCGGGCTCGCCTCCGCCTCTTCGGGAGTCGCGAAATCGCGCGTGCCGGCCTCCATCACGGTGCGGCCGGGCAGGAACTTGAGGGTCGCCGGGTTGGGCGTGGCTTCGGTCTCGATCAGCATGCCGCCCATGTGGCGCGTGCGCGCGAACCGATCAAGCGCGAGGAGGGAAAGGGATTGTTTCGCGACGCCAGCCAATCCTCCCCTCGGCCGGGGACGAACGGGGTTTACGCCTCGAGCTGCTTCACCGCGGCGTTCCAGCTGCCGATGTTCGCCCGCGCTTCCTGGACGAAGGCGGAGCGCTTGACGAACCCCATGAACAGATCGGCGAACCATTTCCCCGGGTTCTTGAGCGGCCGCTCGAACTGCACCAACAGCACCACGCGGGTGCCGTTCGAATCGTTCCACACCTCGTGATCGTAGGTGTCGTCGAACACCAGCGTCTCCCCCTCCGCCCAGCGGACGAAGCGGTCGGCGACCCGCATCCGGACGTCGCCGTCGCGCGGTACGATCAGGCCGAGGTGGCAGGTGATGAGCCCCTTGGTGACGCCGCGGTGCGCCGGGATGTGCGTCCCCGGCGCGAGGATCGAGAAGAAGGCGCTGTTGAGGCCGGGGATCCGCTCGACCAGCGCGCGCGTCGCCGGGCAGCGTGCGAGATTGTCGGGGATCGCATAGCCATAGCCCCACAGGAAGAACGAGCGCCACTTGCCGACCTCCGCGATCGCACGGTGATCGGGCGAGATGGTGGCGAGGCTCGGCGCCGCGCCCTCGGCCGCGACCTGCATGGCCTCATCGCGGATCGCCTGCCACTGATCGCGCAGCAGCGCGGTCCAGGCGAAATCGCGCACGTCGAGCACGGGATCGTTGGCGACGAGCGACGACGACGCGATCAGCCGGTCGAAGACGCCGCGGACGTGCTTGCCGAAACGGATGATGAGCGGGCGCCCGCGCTCGGCGCGCATCGCGGGGGCCGGCCGTCGGGCCGCCGGCACTGTGCCGGATTCCCGCCACATTGCGGGCACCGTCTGCTGTGTTCGGGTCGTCATCGCATGCACCATCACCGAGTCGGCCCGCCATGTCCCCCGGGGCCGTTGTCGTTGGGACGCTGCTAGACCCGCTTGCGGGCGAAATGATGTCCGAAACGAGGGCGATACGGCCCGCGCTGGCGGCAGACGGCGGCAGACGCTACAGGTGCGGCCATGGCGTTTCTCTCCCGCGCGTTCGCGCCCGTTCTCGTCCTCGCCCTTACCTCGGCGGTCACCGCCCAGATCAAGGCTCCCGCCGCCGCCCCGGCATCCGCCGCCGCCGCCTCGTCGGTTCGGGTCGACCCGACGCCCTGGCTCTACAAGGGCAGCGACCTGCCGCACGATCCGGCGTGGGTGTTCGGGACGCTGCCGAACGGCCTGCGCTATGCGGTCCGCAAGAACGGCGTGCCGCCGGGGCAGGTGTCGATCCGCGTCCGCATCGACGCCGGCTCGCTTTACGAAAATGACAGCGAGCGCGGCTTCGCGCATTTCATCGAGCACCTCTCGTTCCGCGGCTCCGAATACGTCCCCGACGGCGAGGCGAAGCGGGTGTGGCAGCGCTTCGGCGCGACCTTCGGCTCGGACAGCAACGCCTCCACCACGCCGACGCAGACGCTCTACAAGCTCGACCTGCCCGCCGCGACCGACCAGACGGTGGACGAGAGCCTCAAGATCCTGTCGGGCATGATGGCGGCACCGACGCTGACCGATGCGGCGGTGTCCGCCGAGCGCCCGATCGTGCTCGCCGAACGACGCGAGCAGCCGGGGCCGCAGGTCAAGCTCCAGGACGCGATGAACGGGCTGTTCTTCGCCGGACAGCCGCTCGCCACCCGCACGCCGATCGGCACCGTCGAGACGCTGAACGCCGCGACCGGCGCCAGCATCAAGGCGTTCCACGACCGCTGGTACCGGCCCGAGCGCGCCGTGGTCATCATCTCGGGCGACATGGACGCGGCGCGGCTGGGCCAGCTCGTCACGCAGCATTTCGCAGGCTGGAAGGGGGAGGGGCCGAACCCCGCCGATCCCGATTTCGGCAAGCCCGCGCCGCAACAGCCCACCTCCGCGACGCTGGTCGAGCCGGGGCTGCCGCCGCTCGTCATGATGGGGGTGATGCGCCCCTGGCAGTACAATGACGACACCAAGATCTTCAACCAGAAGCGCATGGTCGACACCATCGCCGCCAAGGTGATCAGCCGCCGGCTGGAGCGGCGCGCCCGCGCCGGCGCCAGCTTCGTGCAGGCGGGGGTCGACCTCGACGACCGGTCGCGTTCGGCGAACATGACGACGGTGATGATCCTCCCCGTCGGCGACCAGTGGGAGCAGGCGCTGAAGGACGTGCGCGCCGTCATCGCCGACGCGGAGAAGTCGCCGCCGACGCAGGCCGAGATCGACCGCGAATATGCCGATTACGAAGTGGCGATGCGCAACGGCGTCGAGACCGCGCGGGTCGAGGCGAGCGCCAAGCAGGCCGACGACATGGCCGGCGCGCTCGATATCCGCGAAACCGTCACCGCGCCGCAGAACAGCTACGACATCCTCGTCGATGCGAAGGCGAAGGGGATGTTCAACCCTGCCGACGTTCTCGCCTCGACCAAGAAGATCTTCCGCGGTGATGCGACGCGGGCGTTGGTCAACACGCGCACCGCGGAGAAGGGTACGGCGGAAAAGCTCGCCGCCGCGCTCAAGGCCGACGTGTCGACGCTGACGATCAAGCGCGCCGCGCAGGCCGCGGTCGATTTCGGCAAGCTGCCCAAGCTCGGCGCGCCCGGCACGGTCGCCTCGCGGACGCCCGTCGACGGCTTGCCGGCGGAGACGGTGGTCTTCGCCAACGGCGTCCGCATGCTGCTGTTCGCCAACCCGGACGACACCGGCCGCGTCTATGTCCGCGTCCGCTTCGGCAACGGCTACAACGCCTTGCCGGCGAACCGCCCGAGTCCCGCCTGGGCCGGCGACCTCGCGCTGATGGAAAGCGGCATCGGCACGCTCGGTCAGGACGACCTCGACCAGCTTACCGCCGGCCGTCAGCTTGGCCTCGACTTCGGTATCGACGACGATGCCTTTTCGATCGCCGCACTCTCCAATCCCAAGGATTATGCCGACGAACTGACGCTGATCGCCGCCAAGCTCGCCTTCCCGCGGTGGGATCCGGCCCCCGTCGCGCGTGCCAAGTCGGCGGCGCTGACCGCGATCCCCGGTTATGACTCGTCCGCCGACGGCGTGCTGTCGCGCGATCTCGAAGGGCTGCTGCATGCCGGCGATCCGCGTTGGAAGACGCCCGATACCGCCGCCGTCGACGCGCTGACACCCGAGCGGTTCAAGGCGTTCTGGGCGCCGCTGCTCGCCAGCGGCCCGATCGAGGTGGACGTGTTCGGCGACGTCAAGCCGGACGAGGCGATCGCCGCGGTCGCCAAGAGCCTCGGTGCGATCCCGCCGCGCGCCGCCGCTGCCGCCGCACCGGCGCCGGTGCGCTTCCCGGCGCATGTCGCGACCCCCGTGCTGCGCTACCACAACGGCCCGGACAATCAGGCGAGTGCGGTGATCGCCTGGCCGACCGGCGCCGGCCTCGCCGACATTGCAGAGGCCCGCCGCCTCGACGTGCTGGCGCAGGTGTTCAGCGACCGGCTGTTCGAGCGCATGCGCCAGGCGGCAGGGGCCAGCTACAGCCCCGGTGTCGCCAGCCAATGGCCCAAGGGCCTGCCCGGCGGCGGCCGCGTGATGGCGATCAGCCAGGTCGCACCCGCCAACGTGCCGCTGTTCTTCCGCCTGTCGCGCGAGATCGCTGCGGACCTCGCCAAGAACCCGGTGAGCGCGGACGAGCTCGCCCGCATCAAGGGGCCGCTCCAGCAATCCTACGCCCGCGCCTCGACCAGCAGCCTGTTCTGGCTACGCGAACTGTCGGGCGGCACCTACGACCCCCGCCGCTTCGACGCGATCCGCCGCCTGGGCCGCGACTTCGGCGACGTGACGCCCGAGGTGCTCCGGGCGACCGCGGCGAAATATCTGGTGCCGGAGAAGGACTGGACGCTGGCGGTGCTGCCGAAGAAGGGGAAGTAGGGGAAGACCTCAGCGCTGGCGCCGGCCGACCAGGATCGGCGTCAGCCACGCATCGACCAAGGCGATGACGCGTGGCGAGCCGGCATTGGCGCCGAGCGTCTCGTTTTCGGCCTCGCTGCCGGTCACCGCGCCGTCCTTCATCCAGTGGCTCATGCCGTCGAACACCACGACCTTGGCGGCCGGATTGTCCGCCAGCACGGCGCGGGCGACGCGGGCGCTGCTCTCGCCCGGCACGAACGGATCGAGTGCGCCGAACACCTGCAACACGGGAATCCGCAGCGCCTTGAGGTGCGTCGCGATGCGCGTGCGGGCGATCTGGTAGATTTCGTCCCGGTCGATCGCCGCCAGCGCGCCCGCCGCGGCGTCGCGCGAAAAGCCGTTGGCGACGAAGCCATCGATCGTCCGGTGGCGCAGCTGCGCGATCGTCGCGGCGTCGGCATGGGCGACGCGGGCGCGGATCAGGTCGGTTGCGGTGGCGACGAGGGGTGCGACGGTCGCTTCCGGCTTGCCCGCGAGGACGAGCTGGTCGTGCATCGATCGGCTGAACAGATCGTACCCATCGCCGACCGGCCCAGCCAGCGTGACGATTGCGGCGATGCGCGGGTCGCCCGCCGCTACGGTAGGGATGATCGCGCCGCCCTGACTGTGGCCGATCAGCGCGATCCGGTTGCCGTCGATCGCGGTGTGCCGGCGCATCGCGGCCACCGCGGCGACCGCATCGCGCGTCAATGCGGCGTCGTCCTCGACATACACGCCGGTCGAGCCTCCGACCCCGCGCTTGTCATAGTCCAGCGTGGCGATGCCGCGTGCGAGCAGGCTGGCCATCAGACGGTCGAAGCCGCCACGTCCGTTGGGGCCGTGGCCCTGAACGAAGATGGCGAGCGGAACGGCGGCGCCCTCCCGATGCGCCGGGATGCGCAACGTACCCGCCAGCACCACGCCGGCGTCGGACGGGATGGACACCGCAAGTGTCGACGGCGCCGGCTGCGCGCTGTCGGCCGGGCGTGCGTCCGCCGGCTCCCCCGCCAATGCCGGAGCCGCGAGCAGAAACGTTGCGGCCACGAGGGCGTCCATCGGCATGGTCCTCACCCCTTGTACAACGCGTCCAGCCGCTCGCCGTACACCCCCCGGATCACGTGCCGGCGGATCTTCAGGCTCGGCGTCAGCTGCTCGTTCTCGATGGCAAAGGGCTCGTCCGCCAGCACGAAGCGGCGGATGCGTTCGGTGACGGAGAGGTCCTTGTTCACCCGCTCGATGGCATGGCCGATCGCGGTGCGATATTGGCTGTTCTCGGCGAGCCGCTCGAACCGGCACGAGGTGCCGTTCGCCGCGCACCATTCCTGCGTCCATTCGGGATCGGGCACGATCAGCGCGACCATATAGGGGCGCCGGTCGCCGGCGATCATCGCCTGCACGATCTCGGGTTGCAGCGTCAGCATGCCCTCGATCTTCTGCGGCGCGACATTCTCGCCCTTGTCGTTGATGATGAGGTCCTTCTTGCGGTCGGTGATCCGCAAGCGTCCCTTGTCGTCGAATTCGCCGATGTCGCCGGTGTGCAGCCAGCCGTCCTTCAGCACGCGGTCGGTCTCGGCCTGGTTGCGCCAATAGCCGTGCATGACGAGTTCGCCGCGCACCAGGATCTCGCCGTCCGGCGCGATCACCACCTCGGTCTCGTCGAGCGGCGGGCCGACCGAATCCATCCGCACGCCGACCTTGGGCCGGTTGCACGAGATCACCGGCGCCGCCTCGGTCTGGCCATAGCCCTGGAGGAAGGTGAGCCCCAGTGCCTGGAAGAACAGCCCTACCTCTGGCGTCAGCGGTGCGCCGCCCGACACCATCGCTTTCATCCGGCCGCCGAACTTCTTCGCGATCTTGGGCCGGAAGAGGGTGCGGACCAATGCCTGTGCCGGCCGGTCGGCGAGGCGCACGCGGCCCTCGTTCTCCTTCGCGCCGACGTCGAGCGCCTTGTCGAGCAGCCAGGCCGACATGCCGCCCTGCTTCTCGATCGCCTTGCTGATCCGCGTGCGCAGCACCTCGAACAGGCGGGGCACGACGACCATGACGGTCGGCCGGGTCTCCTCGATGTTGCTGGCGAGCTTCTCGAGCCCCTCGGAATAGAAGATCTCCGCGCCCACGCCGATCGGCAGGAACGGCCCGCCGGT
>JBKBTU010000359.1:0-1952 GCA_046290715.1 Sphingomonas sp.
TACCGACTCGAAACCACTGCGACACCCCGCGCCGTGCTCCCGCGAAGGCGGGAGCCCAGGGCCAGGAACACCAAGGCCCGTTGCTTTCCAAACCCTGGGTTCCGGCCTTCGCCGGAACACCGCCACCCACGTGCCCCGTCCACGACCTGGGACGCGGCTCGACCCGATCGGGGTTCACCTCCTCATCGCCGACATAGAGAGAAGCGCGCCTCCGGCCCTGCGGTCGGGGTGACGGAGGGAGCTGCGCGTCGTGACGGCACGAAGCCCCCCTCTCGACGGATTCACCATCTTCGTTTACGCCCGATTCATTGTGTGGGTGGGGGAATGACGGTCGAGCCCTGGTTCATCGCGGCGATGACGCTGAGCCTGGCCGGCTATGGCCTCTACCTCGCCGGTCTGCGCCGGCATCTGGTCGAGCCGAGCCGCGCCTCCTGGCTGATCTGGGCGGTGGCGACGGGGGTCGAGGCGGCGACCTATCTGGCGGTCAATCCGGGCGAGGTGCAGGGGCTGGTGTTCGCCGCCTCCGCGATCGCCTGCATCGTCGTGACGCTCGCGATGTGGCGCCGCTCACGCTGGACCTGCCCCTCCCCCACCGAGACGATCTGCATGGGCGCGAGCCTCGTCGCGATCGTCCTGTGGCTGCCGCTCCAGGAAACCTTCTGGGCGCACATGCTGGTGGTCGCGGCGGTGCCGCTCGGCTTCTGGCCGACCTGGGCCAGCGTGTGGGAGGATCGCGCGCGCGAACGTTCGCCCGCCTGGGGCCTGTGGACGCTCGGCGATCTCGCCACGCTGATCGTCGCGACACGCAGCCCAGGATCGGGAGTCGGCGAATATGCCTATGTGCTGGTCGAGCTGCTGTGCCACGCCAGCGTCTGGTTCATGGTCGGGCTTGGCACGCTCAACCCGCTGCGCTCGTTCGGGCGGCGCGAAGGCGGCCTGCGCGTGCTCGACGCCTACCTCCCCGCCAACCCGTTCGCGGTCGGCGAGACGCATCTCGGCAAGGCGGTGTTCGCGGCGCAGGGCTTCGCGGCCGGCGAGCGGATCGTGCGCTTCTCGGGCCGCACCGTCCCCGCATCCCGCCTGCCCCGCGGCCTCAGCGGCGCGGCGGACCGCTTCCTCCAGATCGCGCGCGACCGCTACATGGGGCCATCGGGCCGGATCGACGATCTCATCAACCACAGCTGCGCGCCCAACGCCGGCCTGCGCTTCACCGCCGATGGCGTCTTCCTCACCGCGCTGCGCCCGATCGCGCCGGGCGAGGAGATCGCCTGGGACTATTCCACCACGCTCGCCGATCGCGACTGGTCGATGGTCTGCGGCTGCGGCAGTCCGGCATGTCGCGGCGTGGTGCGCGCCTTCGCGCTGCTGCCCGCCGACCTTCAGGACCGCTATCGCGCCGCCGGCATCGTCGCTCCCTATCTCGAAGAGGTCCGGCGCGAGGTGGCGTAGGACTCGTCTCGACGTAACCCCTTGCACGGTATGAATAGCAGGCCGGACCCTGTCCTACAGCGTCTCTGCTCGGCGACATCCGGCGCTATGTCCACCTTACCCACCCCCTCACCCCGGACGTGTTCCGGGGTCCACTGTTCCGCGAAGCAACGTCTCGGACCCCAGCGGCACGGTGGATGCCGGAACGAGTCCGGCATGACGACGGGGACGGGTCCATCATCCCGATCGCAATTCTGGAAACGATCACCCCTCGATCGTTTCCGTTAAGGTGTTCGACTTGTCTATGTTCGGGCCACCACCCCTTGCCGGCCGCACACCTTTCGCGTAAGGGCGCGCGCTTCCACGCTCCTGCGCATCGCGCCGGGGCCGGATGCTTGCGGGAGGGCGCTTGCCCGTTCGGACCGCTAAACTTGAAACGAGAGTGACATGGCAAAGAAGATCACAGGTTACATCAACCTGCAGGTTCCTGCAGGCGACGCCAAGCCCGCCCCGCCGATCGGCCC
>JBKBTU010000360.1:0-1933 GCA_046290715.1 Sphingomonas sp.
GTCGAATAGGCGATCACGCGCTTGATGTCGGTCTGCACCATGCCGACCGTGGCGGCGAACAGGCAGGTCGCGGCACCGATGAAGGTCACGAAATGCAGCGCGGTCGGCGACATCTCGAACATCGGCGACAGGCGGCAGACCATGAAGACGCCCGCGGTGACCATCGTCGCCGCGTGGATCAGCGCCGACACCGGGGTCGGGCCCTCCATCGCGTCCGGGAGCCAGGTGTGCAGGCCGAGCTGCGCCGACTTGCCCATCGCGCCGACGAACAGCAGCAGGCAGAGTACCGTCATCGTATCGGCGCGGAAACCGAGGAAGCCGATCGTCGACCCCGCCATGCCCGGCGCCGCAGCGAGGATCGCCGGGATCGACACGGTGCCGAAGACGAGGAAGGTACCGAAGATGCCGAGCATGAAACCGAGATCGCCGACGCGGTTGACGACGAACGCCTTGATCGCGGCGGCATTGGCCGAGGGCTTACGGAACCAGAAGCCGATCAGCAGGTAGCTCGCGAGGCCGACGCCTTCCCAGCCGAAGAACATCTGAACCAGCGTATCTGCGGTCACCAGCATCAGCATCGCGAAGGTGAACAGCGACAGATAGGCGAAGAACCGCGGCTGATCCGGATCCTCGCTCATATAGCCCCAGCTATAGAGGTGGACGAGCGCCGATACGCTGGTGATCACCACCAGCATGATCGCGGTCAGCTGATCGACGCGCAGCGACCATTCGACCGCCATGTCGCCGCTGACGATCCATTTCAGGACGGGCACGACCTGCGCCTCGCTCGTCCCGGCGAGGAAGCCGAGGAAGATCGGCCACGACAGCAGGCACGAGGCGAATAGCGCGCCGGTCGTCACCGCCTTGGCGGGAACGAAGCCGATCGCCTTGTTGCCCAGCCCCGCGATGGCGGCGGCGAGCAGCGGCAGGAAGACGATGAGAAGGATGGAGTGCACCGAACTTTAGCCCTTCATCCGATTGACGTCGTCGACCGCGATCGTGCCGCGGCCACGGAAATAGATCACCAGGATCGCCAGCCCGATCGCCGCCTCGCCGGCAGCGACGGTCAGCACGAACATCGCGAAGATCTGGCCGACCAGATCGTGCAGGTAGGCCGAGAAGGCGACGAGGTTGAGGTTCACCGCGAGCAGGATCAGCTCGATCGCCATCAGGATGACGATCAGGTTCTTCCGGTTGAGGAAGATACCGAGCACGCCCATCGTGAACAGGATCGCCGCGACGACCAGATAATGCGTAAGACCGATCACAGCTGGACCCCCTGCCCGACCGGCGGCTGGACGTTGCGTGTCGCATCCTCGGGCCGGCGCGCGATTTGGCGGAACGGCGACTGCGCCCGCACCCCGCCGCGCTGGCGATGCGTCAGCACGATCGCACCGATCATCGCGACGAGCAGGACGAAGCCCGCCGCCTCGAACACGAAGAGGTAGCGCGTATAGAGCAGCTGCCCCATCGCCTGGATGTTCGGCACCGCGGTGTCGATCGGCGCGATGCGCTGGTTGATCTTAACCCCGCCGGCGCTCCAGGCCCCGATCCCGATCAGGATCTCGGCGGCCAGCGCCACCGCGAGCGCCAGGCCCAGCGGAAGATAGCGCGCGAAACCCGCCCGCATCGCCGCGACCTCGATATCGAGCATCATGACGACGAAGAGGAACAGCACCGCGACCGCGCCCACATACACGATGACCAGCAGCATCGCGATGAACTCGGCCCCGCACAGCACCATGAGGCCCGCGGCGTTGAAGAACGCCAGGATCAGCCACATGACCGAGTGCACCGGATTGCGCGACGCGATCGTGAGCCCTGCGGACACGATCACCACGGTCGCGAAAATATAGAAGGCGATAGCCTGTATCACTGCCTGTCAGGCCCCTTTTCTGTCCGCCCCGAACCGTTGGTCGCGGGCTTTAACGGT
>JBKBTU010000361.1:0-1933 GCA_046290715.1 Sphingomonas sp.
GACACCATGCAGCCGCCCCCCGATCTGGCCGAACACCGCTGCCGACGCATCATCGAAGGCATCGTCACGATTGATGAGCGCATGGTCATGATCATGGCGCTGGCATGCATCGAAGCCGATCACAGCCCGATGGCGGAGGCGGCCTGAACCGGTGCGATCGCGCTGTCGGGGAGAACGTTCGCGCCGCATCCCCGCTATCGGCCGGAGCCCGCATGCCCGCTGCGGAACAGATAGAGCGTGATGGCATCCTATAGAACCATTCGTGCCGAGCCTGTCGAAGCACAGGTGAGACCCGGGCCCTTCGACAGGCTCGGGGCTAACCGTGCCGGTCGATCAAGGTGACGTCATGACGCTCTAGCTGCCGGCGCGAGCCAACACCGATGCAATGATCTTACCGCCTCCGCCCCGGACGTCGGATCCCCTATCCCCCACCGCGCTGCCCCGTTAGGTCCAGCCGATGCAACACGAGGCGGCAATGGCGAACACCACCCTTTACGGCATCAGGAACTGCGACACGGTGAAGAAGGCGCGCGCGTGGCTGGACACCGCGGGCGTCGCCTACAGCTTCCACGACTACAAGACCGCCGGCGTCGATCCCGCCCGCCTCGCCGGTTGGGTCGATCGCCTCGGCTGGGAGGCGCTGCTCAACCGGGCGGGCACCACCTTCCGCAAGCTGCCCGAGGCGGACAAGGCGGGGCTCGATGCGGACAAGGCAATGGCGCTGATGATCGCGCAGCCCTCGATGATCCGGCGGCCGGTGGTCGAGCATGGCGAGGCGCTGCTTGTCGGCTTCAAGCCGGCGGAGTGGGCGGCGGCGTTCTGACGCCGCGATCCCGCGCCAAGACACTGTTGCGCAACCGTTCCGATCGCGGCACGCTGTCCGCCTGACCCCAAGGAGCGGATGATGACCCGGTTCACCACGCCCACCCCCCTCTGGTTCCGGATCGTCGCGCTGGTGCTGGTGATCTGGGGTGCGGTCGGCGTCTTCGCCTGCGTCCAGCAGGTCCGGCTCGGCGCCGACGCGATGGGGCCGGCGGACGCTTACTACCGGCGGCTCTATGCGGGTTTCCCGATCTGGTACAACGCCGTCTATGCGCTCGCCACGGGCACCGGGCTGCTCGCGGCGCTGGCGCTGCTGTTCGGATCGGCGCTCGCGCGGCCGCTGTTCGCGGTCTCGCTGGTCGCGGTGCTGGTGCAGTTCGGCTGGCTGTTCGCGGCGACCGACATCGTCGCGGTGCGCGGGGCGGCGCAGGTAGTGCCCTTTCCCGTCTTCATCGCCGCGGTCGCCGCCTTCGGCGTCTGGCTGGCGGGGCATGGGCGGCGGCGGGGATGGATCGCGTGAGGCTCGCGCGGTAGAGCGCTGCCCATGTCCACCACCTATACGATCGACACCGCGACCAGCCGCGCCAATCCGACGCCGGCGCCGGCCAAGCGGCTGACCATCCCCGCGATTCGCCGGCGCAAGGGCGGCGACCCGGCCTCGGGCGGGCCGCTGGTGATGCTGACCGCCTATACGGTGCGCACCGCGCAGCTGCTCGATCCGCATTGCGACATGCTGCTGGTCGGCGACAGCCTGGGCCAGGTGATCTACGGCCTCCCCTCGACGGTGCCGGTGACGCTGGAGATGATGGCGGCGCACGGCGCGGCGGTGGTGCGCGGCAGCTACCATGCGCTGGTCGTCATCGACATGCCGTTCGGCAGCTACGAGGCCTCGCCCGAGCAGGCGTTCGCCAGCGCCGCGCTGCTGCTCAAGCAGACCGGCGCGGCCGCGGTGAAGCTGGAGGGCGGCGCGGCGATGGCGCCGACCGTCCGCTTCCTCAGCGAACGCGGCATTCCGGTGATGGGGCATGTCGGGCTGACGCCGCAGGCGGTGAACGTGCTCGGCGGCTATGGCGCGCGTGGGAAGAGCGAGGCGGAGGCGGCGAAGATCGTC
>JBKBTU010000362.1:0-1925 GCA_046290715.1 Sphingomonas sp.
GGGCCCCGCAGCGTCTTGTGCGTCGTCGTGGTGACGACATGCGCGTGGCCGAACGGCGTCGGATGCAGCCCGGCGGCGACGATGCCGGCGAAATGCGCCATGTCGACCATGAAGTAGGCGCCGACCTTGTCCGCGATTTCGCGGAAGCGCGCGAAGTCGATCACGCGCGGATAGGCCGAGCCGCCGGCGATGATCAATTTGGGGTTATGTTCGACCGCCAGTCGTTCGACCGCGTCGTAATCGATCAGGTGGGTCCGGGGGTCAACGCCGTACTGGACCGCATTGAACCACTTGCCGCTCATCGCCGCCTTGGCGCCGTGCGTCAGGTGGCCGCCGGCATCGAGGCTCATGCCGAGGATCGTCTCGCCCGGCTTGACCAGCGCCAGCATCACCGCGCCGTTCGCCTGCGCGCCCGAATGCGGCTGGACGTTCGCGAAGCCGCAGCCGAAGATCTGCTTGGCGCGCTCGATCGCGAGGCTCTCGACCTCGTCCGACGGTGCGCAGCCCTGATAGTAGCGCTTGCCCGGATAACCCTCGGCATATTTGTTGGTGAAGACCGAGCCCTGCGCCTCCAGCACCGCCTTCGACACGATGTTCTCGCTCGCGATCAGCTCGATCTGCGTCTGTTCGCGCTCCAGTTCGCGGGCCACGCCGGCGAAGATCGCGGGGTCGGCGTCGGCGAGGCTTTGCGAGAAGAAGCCGTCGGGGCGGATGTCGGCGAGGGCGTTGGGCTGGGTGCTCATGGGGTCAGTCCTTCTGCGACAATTTGTCGACGCGGGTCTGGTGACGGCCGCCCTCGAAGGCGGCGGTGAGGAAGGCGTCGAGACATGCCTTGGCGAGATCGGAGCCGATCAGCCGGGCGCCCATCGCGACGACGTTGGCGTCGTTGTGCTGGCGGGCGAGCGCTGCGGCGAGCGGCTCGCCGACAAGCGCGCAGCGGCAGGCAGGATGGCGGTTGACTGCGATTGAGATGCCGATCCCCGATCCGCACAGCGCGACGCCAAGGTCCGCCTCGCCCGCCGCTATCGCATCGGCGAGCGCGTAGCCGTAATCGGGATAATCGACCCGCGCGTCCGTCGCGGGGCCGAGATCGATCACCGCATGCCCCTGCCCGGCGGCGTGCTCGACCAGCAGCGCCTTCAGCGCGACGGCGGCGTGATCGGAGGCGAAGGCGATGCGCAAGCGTGTCGTCCCGTAGACGGATTGGCGGGTCGGATGCGCCTTAGCGAGCGCCGCCGCAGAATGCCACACCCGTGACGGAACGTTGCACGACGTTCGCGCGCTTCTGGCCGCAACATCTACAAACCTGGGGCAGCAACATGGCTCAACATCTGCGTTCGCGTGCCGCGCCGTGAGCGATCACGGCAGCCTTTCCAGCCGCGGCAGCGTCGGTGAATCGCCGTTGATCCTCGGCTATGCGGGGCTGCTGCCGCAGGTGGCGGCGACCGCGACGTGCGGCTTCGGCGGCGCGGGCGATCTCGGCCCCATGTTCGCCTTCGGCTATGCGACGCTGATCCTGAGCTTCCTCGGCGGCATCTGGTGGGGTTTCGCGATGCATGCCGCGACGGGACAGGGGCGCATCGCGACATGGTCGGTGTTGCCGTCGCTGTTCGGTGCGACGCTGATCCTGCTGACGATCGCGCACATCCTGTCGCTCGCCTGGGCGCTGGTGCTGCTCGGGTCCGCGGTGATCATCACGCTGCTGATCGACCGGCGGCTGGTGGATCGCCATATCGCGCCGGCCGGATGGATGGCGTTGCGCATCCCGCTCTCGGTCGGGCTCGGCACGCTGACGATCCTGTGCGGCATCGCTTGCGGCGGGATGCGCTGACGCGTCAGGCGGCCTTGCGCAGCTCCAGCCGGCCCCAGATCTCGACCAGCGCGTCCGTCAGTTCGCGCATCATCTCCGGCGTGTGGCTCGGTCC
>JBKBTU010000363.1:0-1911 GCA_046290715.1 Sphingomonas sp.
GGATCGCCCAGCGTCGACAATTCCCAATCGAGCACCGCGACGACGCGTGGCGCGTCGGCATGGAAGATCATGTTGTCGATACGATAGTCGCCATGGACGATCGACGTGCGCGTCTGCTCGGGGACGGTGCGCGGCAGGAAGTCGATCAGCCGCTCGACCTCGGGCATAGGCTCGGTCTCGCTGGCGCGATATTGCTTCGTCCAGCGCTCGACCTGCCGCGCAAAATAATTGCCGGGCTTGCCGTAATCGCCGAGGCCGGCCCCGACGTAATCGGTCGTGTGGAGGTCGGCGAGCGTATCGACCATCGCATGGTAGATGCCGGTGCGCTGCGCGGGCGTGTAGTCCGGCAGCGTGCCGTCCCACAGGTTGCGCCCTTCGACCAGCGCCATGACGTAGAACATCGCGCCGATGACGCCATCGTCCGTGCACAGGCCATAGGGCCTCGCCACCGGAAAGCCGGTGGGATGCAGGCCCGCGATCAGCCGGTATTCGCGATCGACCGCGTGCGCGGACGGCAGCAGCGGCCCGAACGGCTTGCGGCGCAGGACATAGGCGCCCGACGGGCTGTCGATGCGATAGGTCGGGTTGGACTGGCCGCCGGCGAACTTGGCGTAGGTCAGCGGACCGGCGAACCCCTCGACGTTCGCCTCCATCCAGGCGGTGAGCTTCGCCTCGTCCAGGCGATCCTTGTCGGCGACGGGGATGGTATCGGTCATGCCAGGGTCCGTTCCGTGCTCCTGCGCAGGCAGGAGAAAGGGATCGCTGCGGTCACGCGAAGGTGATCACGCTGCGCGTCGCATCACCCTTGCGGAGTTCGTCGAACGCGTGGTTGATCCGCTCCAGCGGCATCCGCTCGGCGATGATCGTGTCGAGGTCGAGGTGGCCCCGCATGTAGAAATCGACCAGCCGCGGAATATCGACCGGGAAGCGGTTGCTGCCCATCAGGCCGCCCTGGAGCTTCTTGCCGGACAGCAGGTCGATCGCCGACAGCCCGACGCTTTCCGTCGGGGGCAGCATGCCGAGGATGGTTGCGGTGCCACCGCGGCGCAGCACCTTGACCGCGGTGGCGGCGCTTTGCGGGCGGCCGACCGCCTCGATTGCATGGTGCACGCCGCCGCGGGTGATCTCCACCACCTCGTCCGCCGCGGTCGGCGACAGCGCGTCGATCGTGTGGGTGGCGCCGAGCTTCTCGGCGACGGCGCGCTTTTCGGGCACCGGATCGAGCGCGATGATCTTGCCCGCGCCGGCGATCTTCGCGGCATTCACCGCGGCAAGCCCGATCCCGCCGCAACCGACGACGCACACGGTCTCGCCCGGCGTCACGTCGGTGGTGTTGAACACCGCCCCCGCGCCGGTCGTCACCGCGCAGCCGATCAGCGCCGCGCGATCCATCGGCATCTCCGGATCGATCGCGACGCAGGCATGCTCGTGCACCAGCATCATCTCGGCATAGGCCGACAGGTTGAGCATCTGCGCGACCGGCCGCCCGTCGAGCGTCAGCCGCGGCGGCGCTCCCTTCGGTCGGCGCACGCCCGCGTCGATGCACAGGAACATGCGCCCGGTGACGCAGAACTCGCACTGGCCGCAAAAGGCGGACAGGCAGGTCACCACATGATCGCCGACCTTGGCGGTACGGACCTCGCTGCCGACCGCCTCGACCACCCCCGCCGCCTCATGGCCGGGGATCGTCGGCAGCGCATGCGGGTAGATGCCGTCGACGAAGTGGAGGTCGGAGCGGCAGACGCCGACGGCGACCGTGCGGATCAGCACCTCGTGCGGGGCGGGATCGGCGACGGCGACGTCGGCGATCTCGAGCGGCTGGCGGGGTTCGAAGAGGACGGCGGCTTTCATGAGGTGATCCTGTTACAAGAGGCCGATCGCGCTCACTCTCACCCTTCGCCGCCTTCGGCG
>JBKBTU010000364.1:0-1906 GCA_046290715.1 Sphingomonas sp.
GAAATGGTTATCGAAAAGGCAAAGCGCCTAGTCGAGCACAAGAAGGATGTGGTGATCCTGCTCGACTCGATCACGCGCCTCGGCCGCGCCTACAACACCGTCGTCCCCTCGTCGGGCAAGGTGCTGACCGGCGGCGTCGACGCCAATGCGTTGCAGCGGCCCAAGCGCTTCTTTGGCGCGGCGCGCAACATCGAGGAGGGCGGCTCGCTCTCGATCATCGCCACCGCGCTGATCGACACCGGCAGCCGCATGGACGAGGTGATCTTCGAAGAGTTCAAGGGCACCGGTAACTCCGAAATCGTCCTCGATCGCAAGGTCGCGGACAAGCGAGTCTTCCCGGCGCTCGACGTGGGCAAGTCGGGCACCCGCAAGGAGGAGCTGCTGGTCGACAAGGACAAGCTCAGCAAGCAGTGGGTGCTGCGCCGCATCCTGATGCAGATGGGCACGATCGACGCGATGGAATTCCTGCTCGACAAGATGAAGAATTCGAAGACCAACGAGGATTTCTTCGACAGCATGAATCAATAGCCGAGTGCGGTCTGCCGCGTGCCGCGGCAGGACTCGCACCGGCCCGGCCGGCGGGAACCGCAAGGCATCCCGTCCGACGACGCGGGCTTGGCCCGCGTCCGCCCGCTCCCCAACCCGTGCTTCGACAGGCTCAGCACGAACGGCGGTGGCCAAGGCCTCCCACCGATCTGGCAACAAAACCTTACACTTCATACGGCGCGCGGAGGCGATGGCTTTCGCGCGCTGCTGCGTTATGCACCCTGGGCGTCAATCGGGAGTGTCATCGTGTCCATCATCGCCATGCTGAGCGCGGCCGCCGCCAGCGGGCCGGGGTCCCCGGCCGAGATCTGGCAGCATATCGTCAGCGACTTTTCGAACCTCGGCTCGCCCTCCGCGCTGTCGGCCTTCGTCCAGGTGCTGATGATCGACGTCGTCCTGGCGGGCGATAATGCGATCGTCGTCGGGGCGCTCGCCGCCGGGCTGCCGATCGACCAGCGCAAGAAGGTGATCCTGATCGGCATCCTCGCCGCGCTGGTGCTCCGGATCATCTTCGCGCTGGCGGTAAGCTGGCTGCTCGGCGTGATCGGCCTGATCTTCGCGGGCGGTATCCTGCTGCTCTGGGTCGCCTGGAAGATGTGGCGCGAGCTGCGCCAGGACCACAATGCGGGATCGCCGGAGGTCGCGGGCGACGAGGCGTCGGGCGTGCGGCCTGCCAAGAGCTTCGCCGCGGCCGCCTGGGCGGTCGCCGTCGCCGACGTGTCGATGAGCCTCGACAACGTCCTCGCCGTGGCCGGGGCGGCGCGCGAGCATCCGGGCATCCTCATCATCGGCCTGCTGCTGTCGGTGGCGCTGATGGGCGTCGCGGCCAACATCATCGCCAAGTACATCGAGCGTTACCGCTGGATCGCCTATATCGGGCTGCTCGTGATCCTCTACGTCGCGGGCAAGATGATCTACGAAGGGGTGGTGGACCCCAATGTCGGGGTCATGAAGCTGTTCGGATGAGGGAAGGGGGGCTGCAAAGCCCCCCTTGTCGTATCAGCCGAGATGCTCCGCGAAGAAGGCGGCGGTGCGCTCGTCCGCCTGGCGGGCCGCGGCGTCGGAGCGGCGCTTGCCGAACGCGGCGGCGAAGCCGTGGTCCTCGCCGGGATAGTCGTAGAGCGTGACCTTGGGGTGATCGTCGAGCCCGGCATGCATGCGGGCCTGCGCATCCTTGTCGACGAAATGGTCCTCCTGAGGGACGTGCAGCAATACCGGGTTGGCGATCGCGTGCTTCTCGCCAAGCAGGCCATCGATGCCGACACCATAATAGCCGACGGATGCATCGCTATCGGTGCGGGCCGCGGTCATGAAGGCGAGGCGGCCACCGAGGCAATAGCCGACGACACCGACCTTGGCG
>JBKBTU010000365.1:0-1867 GCA_046290715.1 Sphingomonas sp.
CTAGACGAAGGGGCCGTGTGCGGTGGAGGGGCGCGTCTAGGCGTGGGGGCGGGGGGCGTCAAGCGTCTTTTCCCGACGCGCCCCCGCCGCCCGTGCGTCAGGCGGCCGCCTTGCGGCGTTCCGCCATTTCGGCGTTGAGCATCTCGGCCAGCAGGAAGGCGAGTTCCAGGCTCTGGCCGGCGTTGAGGCGCGGGTCGCAATGCGTGTGGTAGCGATCGGCGAGGCTCTGCTCGGTCACGTCGATCGCGCCGCCGGTGCATTCGGTGACGTTCTGGCCGGTCATTTCGGCGTGGATGCCGCCGGCATGCGTCCCCTCGGCGCGGTGGACGGCGAAGAAGTCGCGCACTTCTGCCAGGATGCGATCGAAGGGGCGCGTCTTGTAGCCGGTCACCGCCTTCACGGTGTTGCCGTGCATCGGGTCGCAGCTCCACACCACCGGATGCCCCTCGCGCGTCACCGCGCGGACGAGGCGGGGCAGGTTGGCGGCGATCTTGTCGTAGCCGTAGCGGGTGATGAGCGTCATCCGCCCGGGCACGCGCCCCGGATTGAGCGTGTCGAGCAGGCGGAGCAGCACGTCGGGGTCGAGGCTCGGTCCGCACTTGACGCCGATCGGATTGCCGATGCCGCGCAGGAACTCGACATGCGCCGAGCCTTCGAACCGCGTGCGATCGCCGATCCACAGGAAGTGGGCACTGGTGTCGTACCAGTCGCCGGTCAGCGAATCCTGTCGCGTCAGCGCCTGTTCGAAGGGGAGGAGCAGCGCCTCGTGACTGGTATAGAAATGCGTCTGCGCGAGCTGCGGCACCGTCTCGGGATCGATACCGCAGGCGGCCATGAATTCGAGCGCCTCGCCGATCCGGTCGGCGGTCTCGGCATATTTCTTCGTCCACGGGCTGCGGCCCATGAAATCGTGCGTCCAGCGGTGCACCTGGTGGAGGTTGGCGTACCCCCCTTGCGCGAACGCGCGCAGCAGGTTGAGCGTCGCCGCGCTCTGCGAATAGGCGCGGATCATCCGCTGCGGGTCGGGGACCCGGCTCTCCGCGGTGAAGGCGATGTCGTTGACGTTGTCGCCGCGGTAGCTCGGCAGCTCGACGCCGTCGATCGTCTCGGTCGGCGCCGAGCGCGGCTTGGCGAATTGGCCCGCCATCCGCCCCAGCTTCACCACCGGCAGCTTGGAGGCATAGGTGAGCACCACCGCCATCTGCAGGATGACGCGGAAGGTGTCGCGGATCGTATTGGCGCTGTGTTCGGCGAAGCTCTCGGCGCAATCGCCGCCCTGGAGCAGAAACGCCTTGCCCGCGGCGACGTCGCCGAGCGCGGCGGTGAGATTGCGCGCCTCGCCCGCGAAGACGAGCGGGGGAAACGTCGCGAGCGTGTCCGTCGCGCGGGTCAGCGCGGCGGCATCGGGATAGTCGGGGAGCTGGCGGGCCTCTGCCTTGGTCCAGCTGTCGGGGGCCCAGTTCGCGGCCATGATCGTGTCGTCCTTCGGCGTCTAAACGTTGCGCGACATGCGCCCAAAACGGTCCTGGCGCAATGAAGGAACGCTTGGGGCGGGCGCTCTTCGCGCTTGCCCGCCGGTGTAGGGGACGACATGCTGGCTGGAAGGGGGATGGGTATGATGAGACGCTTGCTATCGATGGCGGTCGCACTCGCCTGCGTGGCGCACGGTGCGATGCCCGCCGCCGCCCGCGACCTCGCGGTGCCGAGCGACAAGGGGTGGCAGCATGCCGAGACCGGGCTGATCCTGCCCGCGCGCCTCGCCGGCCTGTCGCGCACCGCGCTGACCGACGCCACGGCCGACGAGCATGACGTGGCGGCTCAGTTCGCGTTGCCCGACCGCAGCCTGGAGGCGACGCTCTACCTCTTC
>JBKBTU010000366.1:0-1844 GCA_046290715.1 Sphingomonas sp.
GCATCGTCACCGCCACCACCTTGGTATGGACCGGGGCGGCGGCCTTGGCATCCTCCAGCATCGCGCGGCCGCCGCTGGCGTGGACGGTCAGGATCGCGGGCTCGATCGGCCCGAGTGCCTGCACCGCTTTCGCGACGGTGTTGGGAATGTCGTGCAGCTTGAGGTCGAGGAAGATGGGCAGGCCGAGTTCCGCCATCTCGCGCACGCCGTGCTGGCCGTGCGCGCAGAAGAATTCGAGGCCGAGCTTGATGCCGCCGATATGGGCACGGGTGCGCGTGGCGATCGCCTTGGCGCGGGCGATGTCGGGCGTATCGATCGCGACGTAGATCGGGCTCATGCCGCGGTATCCGTGATCGGTGCCTCGGTGACTGGCGTAGCGGGCGGCGTCACGGCCGGCGGCGCGACGACGGCGCGCTGGTCGGCGAGCATTCGCTCGCATGTCGCGAGCCGCTGCCGCAAACGCCAGCGCACGGTGCCGAGGTACAGATAGGTCGGCAGGAAGCCGATGAGGAAGGTGACGAGGAGGAGGAAGGGCAGGTTCACGTCCGCGATCAGCCCGCTCCACAGATTGATTTGGACGCTGCTCCAATTGCCATAGGTGAACAGCGCCGCGACGAACGCGAGCAGGAACCAGAACAGGATCTTGAGGAACTGCATGCGACACTCCCGAGAGGCGCGGCAGGGTAGCGGGGCGCTGCCCGGAAGGCCAGCCTATCCGATTTCGGTCCGCAGGCTGGCGATCAGCGCGGGGATGGCGGTGAGCCGCGGTTCCTCTTCGTCGAGGATCGCGCGAAATGCCGCGCGTTTGATCGCGGCGACGCGACCCGGCTTCATCCGCACGTTCGCCGGCAGGGTCGAGACGCAGATGTCGATCATCCGCTCGGCGCCGTGCAGCCGGCCCCACAGATAGTCGTTCTCGCGATAGGCACGGCTGAAGAACGCGCCGAAGCTGTTGAACTGGATGCCTTTCAGCGTCGCCTCCGCACCGCCGGCGCGGATCGAGGTGGCGTCGTCGGGGGCGATGCGGTCGACCTTGATCGGATCGAATTCGTCGAGCCCTTCGCCCTGGAGCAGCGGCAGCGTCGCGGTGTCGAAATAGGGAAAGCCGAGATAGGCGAGCAAAAGCGCGCGCCTCGTCGGCCGGTCCAATGTCGCGAACGCCTCCGCCAGCCGCTCGTCGGTTTCGGCATCGAGCGTCGTCAGGTCGAGCGCCTGGCCGAGCGCATCGAGCAGCGCACCGCCGTCGCTGCCGCGGAAGCGTCGGACGAGGGAGCGCAGCTGGGGATGGTCGTCGGCGCGCTGGCGTTCGAGATAGCTCGCGAGCGAAGCATAGATCGCCTCGTGGATCGCGCTCGCGTCGTCGGTGCCGTCGGCCTCGATCTCGCTCAGCCGCCGCGCCATCAGCCGCAGCCGGCGGATGCGGAAGCCGATGTCGAAGGTGCGCAGGAAATCGATCGTCGCGGCGCTGTCCTTCCCCGAAAAGCTCGGCGCGTCGCCACCGAAGCCGCGCTCCTCGATCGCCGCCTCGATCCCGGCGCGGATGCGCCGCCAGCGCTGCTGCCCCGGTTCGCCGCCGACCTGATACAGCAGCCCGGTGATTGTCTGGACGACGCCGCTGAGCTTGAGATGCCCGTAGGCGGCATAGCTGTAGCCGGCACGGGTCGCCGCCGCCGTCTGCGCCCGGCGGCGCCAGGCGATGAGCCGCGCAGGGGTAGGGCGGTCGAGGAACAGCGTGTGCCCGAACACCTGCTCGATCTCCTCGTCCACCGCCGGCCTGAGCGCCGAGACGATCGCGCGCATCCGGTCGATCCGTGCCGATCGCTCGGCGATCGCGTCGAGATTGT
>JBKBTU010000367.1:0-1841 GCA_046290715.1 Sphingomonas sp.
ATATCAACGCGCACGGCACCTCGACGCCGCTCGGCGACGAGCTCGAGCTGGGTGCGGTGCGCCGCCTGTTCGGCAGCGCGCTGGACGGCGTGTCGATGTCGTCGACCAAGTCCGCGATCGGCCATCTGCTCGGCGGCGCAGGCGCGGTCGAATCGATCTTCTGCATACTCGCGATGCGCGACGGGATCGTGCCGCCGACGCTCAACCTCGACAATCCGAGCGAGAATTGCGTCGGCGTCGACCTCGTGCCGCATATCGCCAAGAAGCGGCAGGTGAAGGCGGTGCTGAACAATTCGTTCGGCTTCGGCGGCACCAACGCCAGCCTCGTGATGAAGGCGATCTGATCGCATCATGCGCAAGTTCGGCTGCCTCGGCCTGCTGCTCGCTCTCGTCGGGATCGTCGCGGCGTTCCTCGTCGTGCAGGGCTGGGGCGGCAGCGGACCGGCGCCGCGTACGCTGACGGTACAGGTGGCGGAGGGCAGCAGCCTCGCCTCCGCCGCCCGCGACCTTGAACAGGCCGGCGCGATCCGCTCGGCGGGGCGCTTCCGCCTGCTCGCCCGCGTGTTCGGGGCGGGCGAGCCGATCAAGGCGGGCGAATATCGCATCCCCGCGCACACCAGCCAGGCCGACATCCTCAAGATGCTGCAGGGCGGCAAGGTGCTGCAGCGGCTGGTGGTGGTGCCGGAGGGCTATCCGTCGGTGCTGGTGCACGATGCGCTCGCCAAGGCCGACGGGCTGACCGGCATCGTGCCCGTGCCTGCGGAGGGATCGGTGCTCCCCGACAGCTACGCCTTCCAGCGCGGCGATACGCGGGCGAGCGTCGTCGCCCGGATGCAAAAGGCGATGCGCGAGTATCTCGCGAAGGCGTGGGCGAAGCGCAAGCCGGGTATCGCGGTGACCTCGCCGGCGCAGGCGGTGATCCTCGCCTCGATCGTCGAGAAGGAGACGGGCAAGCCGTCCGAGCGGCGGATGGTCGCCGCCGTCTACGGCAACCGGCTGAAGCGCGGCATGCCGCTTCAGGCCGACCCCACCGTGATCTATCCGATCACCAAGGGCCGGCCGCTCGGACGGCGCATCCTGCGATCCGAATTGCAGGCGAAGAACGGCTACAACACCTATGCCGAGATCGGGCTGCCGGCCGGGCCGATCGCCAATCCGGGTCGCGCCTCGATCGATGCGGTGCTCGATCCGGCGCGGTCGGACGCGCTCTATTTCGTCGCGGACGGGACCGGCGGGCATGTCTTCGCCGACACGCTCGACCAGCATAACGCGAACGTGAAGAAGTGGTACGCCATACGCCGCCAGCGCGGCGAGATGTAGGGACGGTCAGGCCGCGGCCTGCACCGTCCAGTTGAGGGCCAGCCAGGCCTTCGCCTCTTCGATGGTCAGGAATGCCTTTGTATTGGGGGCATTCACCACCCGTTCCACCTGTATCTTGGAAAGCACGCTGCCGACCACGACGGCGATCGGCGCGGTGGTGATCGCCGCGCTTTTCGCCGTCAGGATCTCCAGTCCGCGCGCGACTTCGGGCAGCTGGATCGGCATCTTACGGACATCGTTGAGCACCGCAAACTGACCGTGGCGCAGGCGAAGCGCGCCGCCGCGGGCGAGCGCTTCGGCCGAAAATGCGGTGAGCGTCGACAGCGACCACAGGCCTTCGCCGGTGATCGTCAAGATTCGCGCCGAAGGATCGAAGGCAAAGGTGAACATAGGACCATTTTGGTCCGTCTTTCCTAAGATCGCGTTAGCACGACGCGTCTGGCGTCAGTGTCGGGGGGTCCGCAGCGCCGCGGCCGCACGCGCCTTCGCCTCGACCTCGGCCATCGTGCCGCCCGTCACCC
>JBKBTU010000368.1:0-1826 GCA_046290715.1 Sphingomonas sp.
CCTGCTGGTGCTCGACGCGCCTGCCCTGTTCGCGCGTCCCGGGGGCCTCTACGGCCATGCCGACGACTGGCAGCGCTTCGCCGCCTTCGCGCAGGCTGCCGCCGACATCGCCGCGGGCGCGGTGCCGAAGCTGCGCTTCGATCTGCTGCACGCGCACGACTGGCAGGCGGCGATGGCACCGGCCTATCTCCGCTTTCGCGACGTGACGGCACCCGGCCCGGTCGCGAGCGTGATGACCGTCCACAACATCGCCTTTCAGGGCCAGTTCGGAGCGGAGATCTTTCCGGCGCTCGGGCTGCCCCCCGGCGCCTATGCGGTCGACGGCGTCGAATATTACGGCGGGGTCGGCTTCCTCAAGGCGGGGCTCGAGGCGGCGGATGCGATCACCACGGTCAGCCCGACCTATGCCGCCGAGATCCGCGAGGCACGCTTCGGCATGGGCCTGGAAGGGCTGATCGAGGCACGGCGCGGCCGCGTCCACGGCATCGTCAACGGTATCGATCCGGCGGTCTGGAATCCCGAGACCGACCCCGCCCTCCCCAGCCGCTACACCGCGCGCGCACTCGGCCGGCGCAAGGCGAACAAGCGCGCGGTCGAGGCGATGTTCGGCCTCGAACGCGGCGACGGCCCGATCTTCACCGTCATCAGCCGGCTGACCTGGCAAAAGGGCATGGACGTGCTCGCGCAATGCGTCGACGAACTGGTCGCGCTCGGCGGCCGGCTGGCGCTGCTCGGATCGGGCGACGCGCATCTCGAAGCTGCCTTCCTCGCCGCCGCCGCGCGCCACCCGGGACGGATCGGGGTCACGATCGGCTATGACGAGCCCCTGTCGCACCTGCTCCAGGGCGGTGCCGACGCGATCCTGATCCCGTCGCGGTTCGAACCCTGCGGGCTGACGCAACTCTATGGTCTCGCTTATGGGTGCGTGCCGATCGTCGCGCGGACCGGCGGGCTCGCCGACACGGTGATCGACGCCAACGAGGCGGCGCTCGCCGCCGGCGTCGCCACCGGCTTCCAGCACGGTGAGACCGGGTATCACACGCTCGCCCACGCCATCCGCCGCGCGGTCGCCGCCTATGCGCGTCCCGACCTGTGGTGCACGTTACAGCGCAACGGCATGCGCGCCGATTTTTCCTGGGGGACGAGCGGACGCCGCTACGCCGACCTCTACAAAAGCCTGACAGGAGCCGCATGACCCGCACCGTCGCCACCACGCCTTACCTCGACCAGAAGCCCGGCACCTCCGGCCTCCGCAAGAAGGTCACGGTGTTCCAGCAGCCCAACTATGCCGAGAACTTCATCCAGTCGGTATTCGACGTCATCGATGGAAAGGCGGGCGCGACGCTCGTGATCGGCGGCGATGGCCGCTTCCTCAACCGCGAGGTGATCCAGAAGGCGATCCGCATCGCCGCCGCCAACGGCTTCGGTCGCGTCGTCGTCGGGCGCGGCGGTCTGCTCTCGACCCCGGCTGCGAGCAACATGATCCGCATCCGCCAGGCGCTGGGCGGATTGGTTCTGTCTGCGAGCCACAATCCCGGCGGACCGACCGAGGATTTCGGCATCAAGTACAACATCGCCAACGGCGGCCCCGCGCCCGAGCAGGTGACGGAGGCGCTGTATGCGCGCACCAAGACGATCGATCGCTGGCTCACGGTCGACGCGGACGACATCGACCTCGACGCGCTCGGCGAGGTGAGCGTTGGCGACATGACCGTCGAGGTGGTCGATCCGGTGGCCGACTATGCCGCGCTGATGGAACAATTGTTCGATTTCCCGGCAATCCGCGCGGCCGGGCTGACCATGGCGTTCGACGCGATGAGCGCGGT
>JBKBTU010000036.1:0-15287 GCA_046290715.1 Sphingomonas sp.
AGCAGGTCATCATCGCCCGCGAAACGATGAAACGCGGGGGGTAGGCCGTAGCGGATCAGCAACGCTGATCCGCGGCTCGACGGCCTGCCGCGGCCAGAGGGTCGCGGCACGCGAACCCGACTGACGACGCGGCTTTGCCGCGGCGCGCAACCAGGAGAGATATATGGACACCACCAACCTGTTCCGCCTCGACGGCAAGGTCGCGCTGGTCACCGGCGGCAGCCGCGGCATCGGCAAGATGATCGCGGCGGGCTTCATCGCGCAGGGCGCCAAGGTCTACATCTCGTCGCGGAAGGCCGCTGCCTGCGAGGATGCCGCCGCCGAACTCGGCCCGCAGTGCATCCCCCTGCCGCAGGACGTCAGTACCGTCGCCGGCTGCAAGGCGCTCGCCGAGCAACTGGCAGCCCATGAGGAGCGGCTCGATATCCTCGTCAACAATGCCGGCGCCGCCTGGGGCGTGCCGTTCGAGGAGTTTCCGGAGAGCGGCTGGGACAAGGTGATGGACCTCAACGTCAAATCGCCCTTCTTCCTGACGCAGGCGCTGCACGTCCTGCTCAAGGCGGCGGGATCGGCGGCGCGTCCGGCGAAGGTGATCAACATCACCTCGATCGACGGCCAGCGCCTCAACCCCTGGGAAACGTACAGCTATCACGCCTCCAAGTCGGCGCTGATCTATCTGACCAAGCGCATGGCGGCGCGACTGGTCCGCGACCGGATCAACGTCACCTCGATCGCGCCCGGCGCCTTCCCGAGCGAGATGAACCGCGCCGCGCGCGACCATGGCGAGACGATCGCCAAGGGCATCCCGGCCGGCCGGATCGGCACGGATGAGGACATGGCGGGCGCTGCCATCTACCTCGCCTCCCGCGCGGGCGATTATGTCGTGGGCGAGACGATCACCGTCGACGGCGGCCTCGTCCACGCGGCGCTGGGGACAAGCATCGACGCCTGACGGCGCGACGGGAGCGGATCGCCCGCCAACGCCATCCGTCATCCCGGCGAACGCCGGGATCCATGGAGGCACGCGGCCGATGGCCAAGCGCCACCCTCGGGTCCATCCGGTCCATGGATCCCGGCGTCCGCCGGGATGACGTTTGAACTCAGGCTCCCGCCAGCACCGCCGCATGCGTGCGGATCACGGCTTGCGTGCTCGCGTCGCTGTCGAACACGCCGTACCAGCCCTGCGGCTCGTGCGGGGGATCGCCCATATAGGCGAGGTCGCCGCGGACGAAGCGGTGGTCGGCATGCGGTGTCCGCGCCTCTCCGTTCCACGCCCAGAAATTGGAGCCCGCGAGCGGCCCACCCGCGGCCATGTCCGCCTCCACCGCGGCATAGATCTGGCGGTAGAAGCGGTCCTTGAACGTCGTCGGGATCGTCGGGTCGTAGGCGGCGGCGCCGTCGCGCGGATAGCCGAACTCCTCGATCACCAGCGGCTTGCCGAGCTGCCTCGCCAGCCGGATATGCGTCGCGATGTAATCGGCCACTTTCGCCGCGCCGCCCGCATAGGTGGCGGCGAGATTGCCGGCATCCATCCAGCTCCAGTTGTTGGGCCAGACATGCAGGGTCATGTAGTCGATGGAGGCCGGCTTGTGCGCCTCGACCACGCAGGCCTCGCGCTCGATCGACCCCTTCAGCCCCTCCGATCCGGTGGTGACGAGGTGGTGGCCGTCGAGCGCCTTGATGTAGCGCGCGGTCTCGTCGATCCAGCGGTAGAAATGCGGCAGGTTCGACACCGCGACCGCATCCGACCCGCCCGGCCGCGGTTCGTTGGCGAGCTGCCACGCCATGATCGTCGGATCGTCCGCATAGCGCTTGCCCGTCACGCTGTTGGTCCGCGTCACCACCGCCTTGATATAGTCGCGCAGCAGCGCCTGCGCCTTCGGATTGCTGTAGAAGGCAGCGTTCCAGTCGGGAAATTCCGGCCAGGGATGCGCGGGATCGTTCATGTTGATGAAGCGGCGGCCGTTGACCCAGGACAGGTAGGTCATCATGCCGCCCGACCATTCCCAGAAGTTGGCGAGGTAGACGACCGCGGTCATGTCGCGCTTCGCCATCTCGGCGAGCGTCCAGTCGAGGCCCTTCAGCAGGTCCTCGTTGTAGGTGCCTCCCGGGCCGCGGAAGCCGGGGGTGATCGAATTTTTTAAGGGCGATTCCTCCGCCGATCCGATGATGCGCAGGTTGCGGATGCCGAGCGCCTGCAACCGGTCGAGCTCGCGCGCCAGCCGGGCACGGTTGCCGTAGGCGGCGTCGGCGCCGAGCCAGGCGCCGTACCAGAGGTTCGCGCCGGCATAGCGGTAGGGCCGGCCATCGCGCCGGAAGTGGAGTCCGTCGACGGTGACGAAGCGCGATGGCGGGCCCCCTGCCCTGCCCCCCACGGGCGGCGTCGCTGCCGCGCAGCCGGCGACGAGCGTCGCGCCTCCCACGATGATCGAACGCCGGCTGTACATGGTCTCTCCTTCGAAAACGGCTGCGGGGTGCGGCATCAGCCGGCGTGTCCCAGGTCGAGCACGAACACCGGCCCCAGCTCGAACAGCGCCTTGTCCGCGGCGAGGTGCAGCGTCACCGCCACCGTGCCGGGTGCGGCATCCGCCGGCGCGGTGCCGGTCACCTGCTGCAGCTTCCACTCGCGCCCGACGGTCACGGGGCCGCCGAGCATCTGCGTATAGGGCGCGGCGGTGCCGGTGATGCCGGCGAAGGCAATCGGCGTCGTCGCGTCGCCGGCGAGCTTCGGCGCGCGCGCCCAGAAGGCGAGCACGATGCGGTCGCCCTTGGCGATCGGCTTGGCGATCGGCGAGCTGGCGCCGACCGTCCAGGCATTGGCGCCCTTCGCCTGCACGTCGATCTGCATCGCCTGGCCGCCCGGCACCGCCGCCTTGACGACCTTGGTCTTCTGGTCGGGTCCGTACACGCCATAGGCGATCGACGGCGTGTTGATCGCCTTTTGCAGGATGTCGCCCTGCTGCGCCGAGGCGCCCGCAGCCGCCAGCATCGCTGCCGCACCAATAGCGGCGAGTATCGTCCCCTTCATCCGGCTTCCCTCTCCTTGTCCCGCGGTCTCGAGGCCGCGGGGAGATATGGAAACCAAATTTATTTAATATGCAAGGTCAACGTGCGATGCCGCCTGCCGCGAGCACCGCCAACGTCACCAGCTCGCTCGCGGTCGAGGTCATGGGGGCGATCTGCACCGGCTTTTCCATGCCGATCAGCATCGGCCCGATCACGCTGTCGCCGCCCAGCTCGCGCAGCAGCTTCGCCGAGATGTGCGCCGATTGCAGACCCGGCATGATCAGGATGTTGGCCGGGCCGGACAGGCGGGCGAAGGGGTAATTGGCGAGCTGGCGCGGATTGAGCGCGACGTCGGGCGGCATCTCGCCTTCATATTCGAAGCCGACCTGGCGGCCGTCGAGCACCGACACCGCGTCGCGGATATTGTCGACCCAGGCGCCCTTGGGGTTGCCGAAGGTCGAATAGCTCAGCATCGCGACGCGCGGCTCGTGGCCCATGCGGCGCGCGACCTGCGCGGTCTGCTCGGCGAAATCGGCAAGCTGTTCGCCGGTCGGCCGCTCGTTCACCGTCGTGTCGGCGATGAAGACGGTGTGGCTCTGGCCGACGAGCACGTGGATGCCGAACGGCGTCCGCCCCGCCTCCGGATCGATCACGCGCTTCACCTGGCGCATCGATTCCGCCCAGGTGCGGGTGATGCCGGTGATCATCGCATCCGCCTCGCCCAGCTGCAGCAGCGCCGAGCCGAAGACGTTGCGATCCTGGTTGATCATCCGCTCGACGTCGCGGCGCAGATAGCCGCGGCGCTGGAGTCGCCCGTAGACGAAATCGACCATCTTCGGGACCAGCGGCGAATGGCGGCTGTTGTGGACCTCATATTCCTGCGGATTGGCGACACCCAGCGCCTTCAGTCGGTCATAGACGTCGTCGCGCCCGACCAGCACCGGCGTGCCGTAGCCGCCTTCCTTGAAGGCGATCGCGGCGCGCAGCACGACTTCCTCTTCACCCTCGGCGAACAGCACGCGCTTCGGCCGCGCGCGTGCCCCCTCATAGGCGAGGCTGAGCACCGACGTCGTCGGATTGAGCCGCGCGCGCAGCTTCTGCCGATAGGCCTCCATGTCGAGGATCGGCCGGGTCGCGACGCCGGAATCCATCGCCGCCTTGGCGACCGCGGACGGCACCAGTTCCATCAGCCGCGGGTCGAACGGCGCCGGGATGATATACTCGGGGCCGAACGAATGCTGGACGCCGTAAGCGAGCGCGACCTCTTCGGGCACCCGTGCGCGTGCCAGCTCGGCGATGGCATTGGCGGCGGCGATCTTCATCGCATCGTTGATCCCCGTCGCGCGCACGTCGAGCGCGCCGCGGAAGATGAAGGGGAAGCCGATGACGTTGTTGACCTGGTTGGGATAGTCCGACCGGCCGGTGGCGATGATCGCATCGGGCCGCGCCGCCTTGGCGAGCTCGGGGCGGATCTCGGGCTCCGGGTTCGCCATCGCGAAGATGATCGGCGCCTTGGCCATGTGCGTGACCATCTCGGGCTTCAGCGCGCCGGCTGCGGACAGGCCGAGGAACACGTCGGCGCCGTCCAGCGCCTCGGTCAGGGTGCGGCGGTCGGTGGCCGCGGCATGCGCCGACTGCCACTGGTTGATGTCCTCGCGCCCCTGATAAATCACGCCTTCGCGGTCGCACATGATGACGTTGTCGTGGCGCACGCCCATCGCCTTCATCAGCTCGGTACAGGCGATCGCCGCCGCGCCCGCGCCGTTGACGACGATCTTCACCGCGTCGAGCCGCCGCCCGGTCAGCAGGCAGGCGTTGATCAGCCCCGCCGCGCAGATGATCGCGGTGCCGTGCTGGTCGTCATGGAAGACCGGGATGTTCATCCGCTCGCGCAGCGTCTGCTCGATGATGAAGCATTCGGGCGCCTTGATGTCCTCGAGGTTGATGCCGCCGAACGTCGGCTCCATCAGCTCGACCGCGTCGATGAACCGGTCGACGTCCTCCGTCTTCAGCTCGATGTCGATCGAGTCGACGTCGGCGAAGCGCTTGAACAAGACCGCCTTGCCTTCCATCACCGGCTTGGAGGCGAGCGCGCCCAAATTGCCCATGCCGAGGATTGCGGTGCCGTTCGAGATCACCGCGACCAGATTGCCCTTCGCGGTATAGTCGTAGGCGGTGGCGGGATCGTCGGCGATCGCCTGCACCGGCACCGCGACGCCGGGCGAGTAGGCGAGTGCGAGGTCGCGCTGCGTCGCCATCGGCTTGGACGCGATGATCTCGATCTTGCCCGGCCGCCCCTCCGAATGGAACAGCAGCGCCTCGCGCTCGGAGAATTGGACGGACGCTTCGTCGGACATGGGACCTCGCTGCCAGGGCTGACGCTACGGCTCTTGGCCAATTCGGACGGGGCTTTCAACCCGGGGCAACAGCGAGTATGGCGACGGGCATGGACCGCGACCCTGGCGATTTCCCGGCGCAGACCCCGCCCAAGACCGTGGCCGGCATGTCGGAGGACGAGTTTTCCGAGTGGCTGCAAACCGTGCCGCCTGCATCGGGCATCCGCCATATCGACGATCCCGATGACACTGACGAAGCGGCCGCGCTGGCCGATTATGCCGCCGGCCGCTATCAGAGTCACGCGACCGTCAGCGCGTGGCTTGCCACGTGCGAAAAGCACGGCCATCGCTCCTTTCGGACATGGTTAGCCGAACACGATGGCTGACGTCGTCTGGCCGGACGACGTCATCGCGAAAATCGACGAGATCACGGCTTATATCGAGCAGGAAGACCCGGCTGCGGCGCGCAGGATATACCGCCGTCTGATCGCGCTTGGCGAAAGCCTTGCTGACTTTCCCCACCGCGGTCGTACGGTAAAGGACGGCGCACGCGAGATGACGGGTGTTCCGCCCTACGTCGTTCGGTACCGGGTGATGGGAGAGACCGTCGTGATCGTCGGTATTCGCCACGGCCGTCAGAGACCGCTACCATGACCACCCCCACCCCGATGATGGCGCAATACCTCGGCCTCAAGGCGGAGGCGGAGGATTGCCTGCTGTTCTACCGCATGGGCGATTTCTTCGAGCTGTTCTTCGACGACGCCCGCATCGCCGCGCAGGTGCTCGACATCGCGTTGACGTCGCGCGGCGAGCATGGCGGCGAGAAGATTCCGATGTGCGGCGTGCCGGTGCATGCCGCCACCGCCTATCTCCAGCGGCTGATCAAGGCGGGCCACCGCGTCGCCATCGCCGAACAGACCGAGACACCCGCCGAGGCCAAGGCGCGCGGCGGCTCCAAGGCCCTGGTCGCGCGCGGCATCGTCCGCGTGGTCACCGCCGGCACGCTTACCGAGGAGGCCCTGCTCGATGCGCGCGCCGACAATTGGTGCGTCGCGATCGGCGAGGCTGGCGGCGCCGTCGCGCTCGCCGCCGCCGACGTCTCGACCGGCCGTTTCGAGGTGATCGACTGTTCGGCGGACGCCCTCGGCGCCGAACTCGCGCGCCTCGCCGCGGCGGAGGTCGTGGCGTCCGAAACCAGCGACCATGCCCATGCCGCCACCGGCCTGCGCCCGCGCACCGCGTTCGACAGCCATGCCGGCGAGGCGCGGCTGAAGGCGCTGTTCGGCGTCGCGACGCTCGACGGCTTCGGCCAGTTCAGCCGCGCCGGCCTCGCCGCGGCGGGCGGCCTCGTCGCCTATCTCGAACACACCGCCAAGGGCGCGCTCCCCTTCCTGCGCCCGCCGCGCCTCGCGCGTGCCGCGGAGACGATGGCGATCGACGCGGCGACGCGCGAGAGCCTGGAGCTCACCTGCACCGCGAGCGGCCAGCGCAAGGGCAGCCTGCTCGACTGCATCGACCGCACCGTCACCGGCGCCGGCGCGCGCGCGTTGGCCGGCGATCTCGGCGCGCCGCTGATGGACCGGGCGGCGATCGACGCGCGGCTCGATTGCGTCCAGTATTTCCACGACGCACCGGGGCAGCGCGAACAGGTCCGCGCCGCCTTGCGCGCCCTCCCCGACATCGGCCGGGCGCTCGGCCGGCTGGCGGCGGGACGGGGATCGCCGCGCGATCTCGGCCAGCTGCGCGACGGGCTCGACGGCGCCTGGCACCTGGGCGAACGGCTCGCCAGGATCGACACGCCGCTCGCGCTGCTCGACCGTCTCACCCCGCGGCTGCGCGGCCATGGCGCGCTGATCGACCTGCTCAAACGCGCGCTCGTCCCCTCGCCGCCGATCGACGCCGGCGACGGCGGCTATATCGCCGCGGGCTACGATCTCGCGCTCGACGACCTGCGTGATGCCGGCGCCGGCGGCCGCCGCGCGATCGCCGCGCTGGAGGCGGAGATGAAGGCCGCGACCGGCATCGCGACGCTGAAGGTCCGCCACAACAACGTGCTCGGCTATCACGTCGAGGTGCCGGCGCGCGCCGCCGACCCGCTGATGAAGCCCGACAGCGGCTTCACCCATCGCCAGACGCTCGCCGGCGTCGTCCGCTTCAACACGCCCGCGCTGCACGAGGTCGCCGCCCGCGTCGCCCAGTCGGGCGCCCACGCGCTCGCCGCCGAGGCCGCGCACCTCGAGGAGCTCACCGCCGCCGCGCTCGCGCATCGCGAGGCGATCGCCGCGACCGCCGATGCGCTCGCCCGGATCGACGTCGCCGCCGCGCTCGCCGAGCGCGCCGCGGAAGGGCAATGGGCGCGCCCCAGCCTCGCCGACCATGCGTGCTTCGATGTCGTCGGCGGCCGCCACCCGGTGGTCGAGGCGGCGGTGGCGCGCTCGGGCGACCGCTTTGTCGCCAACGATTGCACCCTGTCGCCGGACTCGCGGCTGTGGCTCGTCACCGGCCCGAATATGGGCGGCAAGTCGACCTTCCTGCGCCAGAACGCGCTGATCGCGGTGCTGGCGCAGGCGGGCAGCTACGTTCCCGCGACCAAGGCCACCTTAGGCCTTGTCGACCGCCTGTTCAGCCGCGTCGGCGCCTCGGACAATCTCGCCCGCGGCCGGTCGACCTTCATGGTCGAGATGGTCGAAACCGCCGCGATTCTCGCGCAGGCGACAGCGCAAAGCTTCGTCATCCTCGACGAGGTCGGCCGCGGCACCTCCACCTATGACGGGCTCGCGATCGCCTGGGCGGTGGTCGAGGCGATCCACGAGGACAATCGCTGCCGCTGCCTGTTCGCGACGCATTATCACGAGCTGACCCGCCTCGCCGAGCGCTGCGACGCGCTGACCCTCCACCATGTCCGCGCGCGCGAATGGAAGGGCGAGCTGGTGCTCCTCCACGAACTCGCGCAGGGGCCGGCGGACCGCAGTTACGGCCTGGCCGTCGCGCGCCTCGCCGGCATGCCGCCGGCGACGGTTGCCCGCGCCAAGGCGGTACTCGCAAAGCTCGAGGCCGGCCGCGCCAAGACCGGCGGCCTCGCCGCGGGCCTCGACGACCTGCCGCTGTTCGCCGCCGCCGCGCAGGTCGAGGAAGAGACATGCGACGCGATCCGCGCCGAGGTCGAGGCGATCGACGTCGATGCGCTGACCCCCCGCGAGGCGTTGGACACGCTCTACCGGCTGAAGGCGCTCGCGCGGGAGGCGTGACCTGTAGGTTGCAGCGAGCGAGCCACGATCGTCGAGCTCGCGGAAATGCCCTTTCTACCACCGGCTAGGCCGGCGGCCCTCCGCAGCGAGCAAACCGTGCTCCTGCGAAGGCAGGAGCCCAGGGCGAGGAAGACCGCCGGCCCTCGTTCTGCCGGACCCTGTGTTCCGGCCTACGTCGGAACACGCTGGTGCGGCGATGGCTCGCAGACGTCGTCCGTACCGGCAGCCCCCTGTCCTACACGCCCCCGCCCGGCTACACCGCTTCCGTCATGCCGGCCCGCCACCCCGCCCGCGTCGCCACCCTCCCCCTCCGCGGCCCCGCCAAACCCCGTTTTCGGGCGCGACGTAGTGTCAACTTCGTCAACTTCCGCGGCCCGAAAGGGGCGACGCGCCCACACCAAGCGGCTATCCCCCACCCATGAACGGCCGCTTCGATCACCTCCCCAACCGCCGCGCGATCGTTGATCGGCGGGCTCTCGCCGAGCGGATCGCCGCGATCGAGGCGAGCGACGCGCCGCTCCGCGCGCAGGCGACCGCGATCCTCAAGCAGGCGCTGGCGGACGGGCGTGCCGAGATCCAGCGTCGGCTCGAAACCCATCCCTCGCGCGGATTGGAGGCGTCGAACGCCCAGGCCTATCTGGTCGACCAGCTGCTGCGGGTGCTGTTCGATCTCGCGACGCAGCGGCTGCATCCGCTCCACAAACCCACCGCGGGCGAGCGGCTGACGCTGATCGCGGTCGGCGGCTACGGCCGTGCCGAGATGGCGCCCTATTCGGACGTCGACATCGGCTTCCTCACCCCCGGCAAGCAGACGCCCTGGGCCGAGCAGGTCATCGAATCGATGCTCTACGCATTGTGGGACACGGGGCTGAAGGTCGGCCATTCCAGCCGCTCGATCGACGAGATGGTGCGGCAGGCGAAGGCGGACGTCACCATCCGCACCGCGCTGCTGGAGGCACGCTACGTCACCGGCGACACGCCGCTCTACGAAGAGGCGGCCAAGCGCTTCAAGGCGGAGGTGCAGCACGGCACCGAGCGCCAGTTCATCGCCGACAAGCTCGCCGAGCGCGACGCGCGCCACCGCAAGATGGGCGACACCCGCTACGTCGTCGAACCCAACGTCAAGGAGGGCAAGGGCGGCCTGCGCGACCTTCACGCGCTCTTCTGGATCGGCAAGTATATCTACGACGTGCAGCGCGGTGCCGATCTGGTCGGCGTCGGCCTGCTCACCGCGGAGGAGTACAAGCTGTTCCACCGCGCCGACAATTTCCTGCAGGCGGTGCGCTGCCACCTGCACAGCGTCACCCGCCGGCCGGAGGATCGCCTGACCTTCGACGTCCAGCGCGAGATCGCGGGCCGGATGCGCTTTTCCGATCGTCCGGGCAAGCCGGCGGTCGAGCGCTTCATGCAATATTACTTCCTCCAGGCGCGCACCGTCGGCGACCTGACCGGCGTGTTCCTCGCGCACCTCGACGAGAAGTTCGCCGCGCGCGGACGCCGCTTCGGGCTGCCGACGATCCGGCGGCGGCCGGGCAAGCTGCACGGCTTCGTGCTCGACCGCGGCCGGCTGGCGCTGCCGCGCGACGACTTCTTCGTCGAGGATCCAGTCCGGCTGATCGAGATCTTCCAGCTCGCCGACCTCCATGGCGTCGAGATCCATCCGCTGGCGATGCGCGCCGCCAAGCGCGACGCCAAGCTGATCGACCGCCACCGCCGCGATCCCCGCGCCAACGCGCTGTTCCTCGACGTGCTGACCAGCCCGCGCGATCCGGAGCTGGTGCTGCGCTGGATGAACGAGGCTGGCGTGTTCGGCCGCTTCGTGCCCGATTTCGGCCGCGTCGTCGCGCAGATGCAGTTCGACATGTACCACCATTACACCGTCGACGAGCACACGATCCGCGCGATCGGCCTGCTCGCGCGGATCGAGCGCGGCGATCTCAAGGCGGACCACCCCCTCGCCTCGGCGATCTTCAAGCACATCGTCTCGCGCCGCGTGCTGTACGTCGCGGTGCTGCTCCACGACATCGCCAAGGGGCGCGGCGGCGATCATTCGATCCTGGGGGCGGAGGTCGCCGAGCGGCTCTGCCCGCGCTTCGGCCTGACCCCGGCGGAGACCGACACCGTCGCCTGGCTGGTGCGCTGGCACCTGCTGATGTCCGCGACCGCGTTCAAGCGCGACCTGTCGGACTTCAAGACGATCCTCGACTTCTGCGAGGTGGTGCAGAGTCCCGAGCGGCTGCGGCTGCTGCTCGTCCTCACCATCGTCGATATCCGCGCGGTCGGCCCGGGCACGTGGAACGGCTGGAAGCGCCAGCTGCTCGCCGACCTGTTCGAGGCGGCGGAGGAGGTTCTCCGCCTCGGCCACAAGCAGCGTGGCCGCACCGAACGCATCGCGACGCGGCAGGCGACGTTGCAGGCGACGCTGGGGTGGGACGATGCGCGCTTCGCCGGCTTCGTCCGTCGCTTTCCGGAAGCCTATTGGATCGCCGAGCCCGACGACGTGCTCGCGCACAACGCGCGCTTCATCGCCGCTGCAGGCGAGGCGCAGCTGTCGATCGACGCGCAAGTCTATGCCGAACGCGGCGCTACGCTGGTCACCATCTACGCCGCCGACCATCCGGGTCTATTCTACCGCATCGCCGGCGCGATCCATGTCGCCGGCGGCAACATCATCGACGCACGCATCCACACCACCCGCGACGGCATGGCGATCGACAACTTTCTGGTGCAGGACCCGTTCGGCCGCCCCTTCGACGATTCGGGCCAGCTCGCGCGCCTGCGCACCGCGATCGAGGATGCGCTCGCCAACCGCGGCAAGCTCGCCGACCGGCTCGTCGCCAAGCCCGCAGCCCGGACGCGCGCGGACGCGTTCGAGATCGTCCCCAACGTCCTGATCGACAATCACGCGTCGAACCGCTTCACCGTCATCGAGGTCAACGCCCGCGACCGGCCGGCACTGCTCAACCAGCTCGCGCAGGCGCTGTTCCAGTCCAAGGTCACGTTGCATTCGGCGCACGTCGCCACCTACGGCGAGCGCGCGGTCGACACCTTCTACGTCACCGACCTGACCGGCGACCGCATCGAGGCGCCGGCGCGGCTCAAGGCGCTGGAAAAACGCCTCCGCATCGCCGCCGCCGGCGAGGTGCTGGAGGCGGCGGCTTAGCGCCCGCCACCGGGGAGGAGTTGGAGTCGGCGGCTTGGCGCCCGCCACCGGGGAGGAGTTGGAGTCGGCGGCTTGGCGCCCGCCCCTGTGTGCTCCCGCGAAGGCGGGAGCACAGTACTGGGTCCCCGCCTTCGCGGGGACACATAGTCCCGAGTCTGCCATCGGCGATCGCGCCAAAAGAAAGGGCCGGCTCGCATCGCTGCGGCCGGCCCAGGTGGTCGTTGCCTCGTGTAAGATCAGAAGCGCGCGCGGATCGTGGCGCCATAGGTGCGGGGCTCGGCCAGATACTGCGAGAACAGCTGGCGGCCGCCCGGATACTGCGGGTCCTGGAACGCCGCGGTCGCGGCGCCTTCCTGGAACGGCGAGTTGAACGCCACCTGCGCATAGTTCACGTTGGTGAGGTTCTGGCCCCAGAATTCCAGGCTGAACTTCTCGTCGGGCGTGCGCAGGCCGATGCGGGCGTTGACGAGCGCATAGCCGTCCTGCGCCTTCTGCGGGAACAGGTCGGAACCGGTGTTATAGTCGCTGGTCATGCGCGTATCGACGTAGAACAGCGCCGAATAGCCGCCGCCGAGCTGCGGCGTCCACGACGCCGAAGAGGTCGCGACGATATCGGCCGAGTTCGACAGGTTCTGGCCCGGCAACAGGCGCAGCGCCTGGTCGAGCGGCGCGCCCGCCGAGGTACCGACCAGCTGGTCGCGATACTTGGTGTCGGTCAGCGTCAGACCCATGGTAACGCGGAAGTCGCGCGCCGGCACGAGCGAGGCTTCGAGTTCGACGCCCTTCGACCGCACGCCATAGCCGACGTCGCCCGACGGGCAGGCGCCGGTCGTGGTGGCGGCGGCGTTGTAGTTGCTCGCGGCGGTAAACTTGCTCTGGTCGCGATCGCCGCCGTTGAGGCTCGACGAGCAGCCGTTGATGTTCTGGACCAGGAACACGGTGCCGTTGAAGGTATTCAGCTGGAAGTTGCTGAAATCCTGGATGAAGGCGGCGGCGGTCAGCGTGAACGGACCGGTCGCGTACTTGGCGCCGATCTCATAGGCGTTGACCGTTTCCGGCGCGAACTGCAGCGAATTGGCGAGCGCCTGCGCGCCACCGACCGAAGCGAAGGTAGCGACCGGCTGCTTCAACGCCGAGCGGTCGAGGTTGAAGCCGCCCGCCTTGTAGCCGCGCGAATAGCTGCCGTAGAGCAGCAGGTCGTCGATCGGCTTCCACGACAGGATCGCGGTGCCGGTGAACTTGTCCTCCTTGCGGCGGCTGTTGATCGTCACGCCATTGAGTTCGGCGGTGGAATTACCCTGGCACGACAGGCCGATGATGCCGGCTGCCGTGGCGGCGAGCCCGGCGTTCGACAGGAAGGGCAGCAGCGCCTGCTGGTTGGCGACGCAGCCGACGTTGTCGTTGGTGAAGGACGCGTCGAACTTCTTGCGCTCGTTGGTGTAGCGCACGCCGAGCGTCAGATCGACGGTATTGGTGACGTGGAAGATGTTGTGCGTGAACAGCGCCCAGTTGCGGCTGTTCTGATTGTAGACGTCGCGGGTCGAGCCCTTGTCGTTGATCGCGTCGAGCGTATCGATCGCGCGCACGATCGTCGGTCCGGCGGCACCGAACGGCGATGCGACACCCGGCACGGCGCCGCTGAGCACCGCGCGGCCGGTCGCGCTGAGGCAGCCCGCATTGCCCGGCGCGTAGAATTGCGCGAGCGCGCTGCCCGACACCAGGCGGCAGGTCGCGAACCGGCCATATTGCGTGCCGAAGCGCAGGTTATCGAGCACCCGCAGATCCTCGTTGGCGAAGAACCCGCCGACGAGCCAGTCGAGCTTGTCGTTGAACAGCGTGCCGTTGAGGCGCAGTTCCTGCGTGAAGGTGCGGAAGCGACGCGCCGAATTGCCGTTGGCGGCACGGTAGAGGATGTCGACGCGGCTGTAGTCGGTGTCCGAACCCTGGCTCGAATCATAGTCGCGATAGGCGGTGATCGAGGTCAGCTTGGTGCTGCCCAGGTTCCAGTCGAGCTGCCCCGACACACCCCAATCCTTGGTGATGCCGGCGAAGCTGCGCCCGGGGCTCACCGACACTTCACGGCTGTAACCGGGCCGGTTGACGAGGCCCACCGGCTGGCCGAGGTCGGCGATGACGTTGACGATGTTGTTGCCGTTGCTGCCTGCGGCGAGGCCGGCGTTGACCGAGGTCACCGGCTCGTTGAGGTTGCCGACCGCCGGGTTGACGCTGCGATCGACATAGGTCGCCGCGCAGCACTTCTCGTCGCGATGCGTATAATCGCCGATCAGGCGGAAGCTGATGTCGCTGCTCGGCTCGAACAGCAACTGGCCGCGCACGAAGTAGCGGTTGCGATCGTTGACGTCGGTGTTGTTGGTGTAATCGTGGTAGAAGCCGTCGCGCTTGACGTAGACGCCGTCGACGCGCGCGGCGATCGTCTCGCTCAGCGGCAGGTTCAGGTTGCCCGCGACGCGATAGAAATCGTAGTTGCCGTAGGTCGCCTCCGCCCCGCCGCTGAAGCTGGTGAACGAGGGCGCCTTGCTGATGATGCTGATGAGGCCGGCCGACGAGTTGCGGCCGCCGAGCGTCCCTTGCGGGCCGCGCAGCACCTCGACGCGGTCGATCTCGCCGAGTTCGGTGAGGCCGATGCCCGAGCGCGAGCGATAGACGCCGTCGATGAACACCGCGACCGAGCTTTCGAGGCCGGGGTTGTCGCCGACCGTGCCGATGCCGCGGATACGCGCCGAGCCGTTCGCTTCCGAACCGGTCGACGAGACCAGCAGCGACGGCGCGAGCTGGTTCAACTGACGGATGTCGCTGGCGCCCGAGTTCTGCAGCGTCTCCGCCGAGATGGCGGACACGGCGACCGGCACGTCGGCCAGCGCCTGCGCGCGGCCCTGCGCGGTGACGACGATGTCCGCCTGATTACCCTCGTCCGCGCTGGTCGTGTCCTGCGTCACCGCGCCGGCGGCGGTCGGAGAGGTCGTCTGCGTCGCCGGGCTCGACGGCTCCGGCGTGTTGTTCTGCGCCAGAGCGGGCGTGGCCATCGCGATCGTCGCGGCAGACAGCAGGTACGCGGTAAGGCGCATGGGCATCTCTCTCCTGAACCAATTTCGTTTTTTCGAATATCGGGTTTCTTTTCAGGCTAGGAGGCACAGGCGTGAGCGTCCAGCGTTTTGTGGTTGCGGCATGCCTTTCAAAGCGGAGTGTCGCCAATGCGCAACACCGGGCCCGTTGCCGGACCCGGTGTTCGAAAATGCCACGACGCTACGAAGGGCGCCGAATCGGCCGAATTGTTACTTGGGCGCCAGCACCATCAGCATCTGGCGGCCTTCCATGCGCGGATAGGCCTCGACCTTGGCGACTTCGGCGACCTGCTCCGCGACGCGCTGGAGGACGGCCATGCCGAGCTGGCCGAGCCGGCTCTGGCGAAGTTCCATGCGCTGTTCAAGGACGATGCGCTGGTGATCGACAAATGGTTCGCGCTCCAGGCCCGCGCCGCCGAGCACGGCGGCCGCACCTTCGCCAAGGTGCGCC